>NZ_PNDU01000001.1:0-9105 GCF_005886635.1 Pseudoalteromonas sp. S558
GTATTTAGGCAAGGCAGCGCCTATGTAGTGTGGTTATTCCCCATAAATAGGCGATAACGCAGCATAAATGCCAAACATGCGCTGCCCGAAGGGTTCTGCCTAGGGGCAATTTACTCTTTGTTGCTCGGTTTTTACTTAGCCCACTAGGTTACAAACCTCGCGCCGCGATTAAATCGCCCCTAGATTGAACAAATTTCAATCCACAAAGGTCAACATGCCCTAGCGTCTTAAAATTCTCTCGGTTATTCTTTTGCGAGCTGTTAATGTTTTCCTTTTCTAAAAAAATTATTAGTGTATGTATATTACTCCTACTTATATTAGTCGTTACGTTTTGGCTTGGCCGTGCTCATGATGTTGAGCAAGCAGCGCTTCAGGCCAAGCGTCAAGTAACTCAATTAAACAATTATATTGATACGGAACTTGCCCGCTTTTCTGCCATTCCTCAGTTGCTTACGCATAACGAGTCGTTGGTTAATTTTCTCAACGGTGAACAACAGCACTACAGCGCTATAAATAATTACCTTGCTGATATTCAACAAGCCAGTGGGGCATCAGATGTGTTTGTTCTGGATCCGCAAGGTGCTGTAGCGGCAAGTAGCAATTGGCAGACTGATTATTCTTTTTTAGGTAGCAATTTTGCTTTTAGGCCTTACTTTAAGCGCGCATTTGCAGGTGAAACTGTTGCTTATTTTGCATTAGGTATGCGTTCTGAGGAACGTGGTATTTATTTTTCTCAAGCTGTTTATAAACAGAGCCAAGCGATTGGTGTTGTTGTACTAAAAGTGAATGTAAATAAGTTCGAAAATGACAGAAAGCTTTTAAATACATCACAAGGTAGTCATTTTTATTTACAGTTAGCAGACGAAATTATTGCAATGTCAGATGTTGAACAATGGCGCTTAAATAGTTTTACTCAGCTAGATATTACAGCACGGCGTGATATTAAATCTCGTCGAGCCTATCTGGACCATCAACCTAAATACATCAAGCAATTTCAATTTAGTAATGAAGGCATTACACACTTTAAAATAGACAAATCATTGTATGTTACAGCAGCCATGCCTCTGCGTTATTTCAATGCCACTATGCACGTACTTGTCGATATATCTAAAATTAATGCTGCACAAGTGCCTCGCTTATTTTGGGCGTTTTTTATCTATAGCTTACTCATTATTATTGGCTATAGCTTATTAACACGTTTTGCTGGGTATAAAAAATTATTGTATTCACGGCACAGTTTAGAGCTTGAAGTGATAGAGCGAACTCAAGCTCTTGAAAAAGTACAAAGTGCCTTGGTTCAATCGGCTAAGCTTGCCACCATAGGGCAACTTAGTGCGGGTATCAATCATGAAATTAATCAGCCGCTTAGTGCAATAAATACCTACCTCGCTAGTGCTAAACGTTTATTGGGCAAAGGCAATATTTCGGCTTTAGATGAGAGTTTAACTGTTATTGCAGGGCTCGTTGAACGTGTGCACAAAATAGTTGGCCAGCTTAAGCATTTTAGTAAACCATCAGATATGCAATTAAGGCCTTATCCTTTAGCTGGCTTATTAAATAATGCATTAATGATATCAAGTGCACAATTAAAGCAAGACAACATACATGTTGATCCTCCAAGTTTTAATGAAAATATTATCGTTTGGGTAGATGCACTTAAATTTGAGCAAGTACTGGTTAATTTAATTACGAATGCGAGCCAAGCGATGATTAACGCTGCTGTTCGTAATTTAAGTTTTCAGGTGGAGAGTTTTGAAGATCGGGTAAAGTTATCCATTTTAGATTCGGGTTCTGGCATAGAGCAACATGCATTCGGGAACCTGTTTGAGCCTTTTTATAGTACTAAGTCGAGTAATGGTTTAGGGCTTGGTTTATCTATATCAAAGCAGATAATTGATTCATTTAACGGCTGCTTGAGCGCGCATAATCGGGTAGAAGGCGGAGCTGAATTTATAATCAGTCTGTCAAATAAGCAGGAAGGCAAACATGATTAATAGCTCATCGTGTAATAACATTATAGTCATTGATGATGAAGCAATGATCAGAGACTCTTTAAAGCAATTGCTAACCCTCGAGGGGTATATCGTTGAATGCTTTAATAACGCAAGTACGGCCCTTAGTAAACTTAACCGACGTTTTGCTGGGATCGTTTTGAGCGATATAAATATGCCGACTATGGACGGCCTAACACTTTTGGAGCAAATAACCGCTTTTGATAGTGAGCTTCCTGTTATCTTTTTAACAGGCTACGCTGACGTATCCATTGCTGTCAAAGCAATGCAATTAGGCGCATATGATTTATTTGAAAAACCGGTTAATGAACATCTGCTAGATTGTATTGCAAGGGCATGCGACAAACGCAGCTTAGTTATGGAAAACCGCGCATTAAAAGTTGCCGTACAAAAAACGTCAGCACCAGGTGTGCGTATATTAGGTGATACGCCTAAAATGCAAGATATGATGCACTTGCTAAACACGATTATAGATACACCAACAGATGTCATGATTGAAGGTGAGACAGGGACAGGCAAAGAGCTTGTAGCGCGTTACCTGCACGACCAAAGTAATCGCTCTAGTTGTAACTTTGTTGCTATTAATTGTGGTGCTGTACCAGAGCAATTAATAGAAAGCGAATTGTTTGGTGCAGCAAGTGGTGCATACACGGGCGCGACGCAGAGCCGAAAAGGCAAGTTTGAATATGCTCAAGGTGGTACAGTATTTTTAGATGAAATAGAAAGCACCCCAATGTCACTGCAAGTTAAGTTACTGCGCGTATTAGAAGAGCGAAAAGTGACCCCCGTAGGTGATAATAAAGCAATTGATTTAGATATAAGGATTGTGGCAGCGAGTAAAGTAAACTTACTTTCGCTAGTTGAAAACGGTCAGTTTAGGGCTGATTTATATTACAGACTGAGTTTGGTCAACGTTACTATTCCGCCATTACGCTCTCGAAAAGCCGACATATTACTTTTGTTTAAGCACTTTAGTTCTATTGCTGCTACTCGCTATCATAAACCGCCTGCAGCAATTAGTTCTGAGATACAACAGCGTTTAGTTGCATATGATTGGCCTGGCAATGTCAGAGAACTCAGAAATCAAGCAGAGCGAGCCGTATTGCTCGGTGCTGAGCTTGCCTTTGCAGAAGTCAAAACACAGCAGTTTGGTGGTTTATCTGCCGATTTGAGTTTATCCGAAAAAGTGTCTTTTTATGAGCAGTCACTCATTGAGTACGCGCTTGAGCAAAATCATGGCAGTATTAAAAACACGATGGAAACACTACAAATAGCACGAAAAACACTTTACGATAAAATGAGTAAATACAACCTCAACAGAGATATGTTTACCGATTAAAATGGGTGGATTTGGTGACACTACTCACTTTTTTAATGTGTGCTGATCCGCACGTTTTTATTAAAACTTAATAGTTTATATTATCAAGTTATTGAAATGATGAGTTTTTATATACTTGGCAGTAAAGTTGCCTTATTAGCACTACAACAAGTAGATTCTAATAATCAGGGCGCACAATGACAAAAACTACACACACTCGTATTTTATTACTATCAATTGGCTGTTTAGCCACATTTTCCCACACCGCTTTTGCTACAGATTACACTGTTTACGGTAAAGCCGAAGTGCAAATTGCCACTACTGATACGGGCATAATGCGTTATGTCAAAGAAGGTACTCAAATTGAGGCGCCATACTCACGTATAGGCATTAAAGGCGCACATAAATTAAATGAATATTTAACTGCGGTTTTTAAATATGAAGTACAAGTTAAGGGCTTTGAAGAAGATGATACACAAGAGCCATTCACTGCACGTAATACTTACTTAGGTTTAAAAGGTGCGTTTGGTGAGGTCGTTGTAGGCAGAAACGATACTCGATTTAAGTACTCAGAAGGAAAGCTTGATAATTTTAACGAAACGCAAGCAGATATAGCACAAGTTATTGCAGGGCAGGACCGACTTGGCGATACTATTAGCTATACCTCAAACTCTTGGCATAATACGCAGTTTTCTTTTACTTATGCCCCAAAAGACGATAATAAAGACAACAAAGCAGGTTACGCTGCCACATTTATTTATGGCGACCGTAATTTAAAAAATACGCCGTACTATATCTCTTTAAGTCGAGTTGATTCACTTAATAATATAAAAGCAAATCGTCTTGCTGGTGTTTATAAATTTGAACAATTACAACTAGGTGTACTATACCAGCATTCTGAATCGGTAGATGGTACTAAATCGGGTAATGGTTATGTGTTAAGTGCCAGCTATACACTTGATAAGTGGGTGCCAAAAATTCAGTTTGCGAAGGATGATTCAGCGCTTCGCCAACAGACTGATGCAACTCAATGGACTACTGGTCTCGACTATGTATTTGATAAACAAACTACCGCTTATCTACTGTATACCGATTTAGACTTGGACGAAAATACAGACAGTAGTGTTGCACTTGGCCTTAAATATAAGTTTTAGGAAAAATAATGACTCAACAAATTTTAAAAAATAACTCTCCTAAAAAGCAAAGCATGCAATGGTTTTGGTTATTGATGGGCCCAAGTATTATGTTGCTTACTTGCCTAGTGACCCCACCGGAGGGAATGTCGGTTGCAGCATTTAATACGGCAGGGTTGGCATTTTGGATGGCCTCATGGTGGGTAAGTGAAGTTGTGCCTATACCTGCTACGGCTTTGCTACCATTAGTTATTTCACCCTTAGCTGATATTGCAGCAATAAAAACGGTTGCTGCACCTTATGCACACCCTTTAATCTTTTTATTTTTAGGCGGATTTTTAATATCTATTGCAATGGAACGGTGGGGGTTACATAAACGGATAGCCCTGAGTACTATGCTTTATGCAGGTACAAAGCCTAGTTTGCAAATTTTAGCGATGATGCTAGTAACCGCATTTTTATCTATGTGGATGTCCAATACTGCAACGGCGGTAATGATGCTACCAATTGCGCTTTCAATAACTAATTTAGTTAAGCAATCAGATCCTAGCAATGAAGGGTTTGGTAAAGCATTGTTATTATCAATCGCATATGGGGCTAGTATTGGTGGCATTGCCACATTAATAGGTACACCCCCTAATGCGTTAATGGCTGCCTATTTATCTGATAGCTACCAAATTGAAATTGGCTTTGCGCAGTGGATGATTGTAGGGGTTCCTCTTGCTTTAAGTATGTTGATTATTAGCTGGGTTTGGCTTACTAAGTTTGCATATAAAGTTGATGCTAACATGAAAGCCGATCAACCAATTGATACAAAAAGGGTGTTTTTAACGCAGTTAAAAAACTTAGGAGTACTACAGCGTGCCGAAAAAGGCGTGTTATTTGTGTTTGTATTAGCAGCACTGTGTTGGATATTTAGACCTGTACTTGGCGAGATCACAGGACTGAAAATTTCTGATACCGGTATTGCGATTGCTGCAGCATTATTATTGTTTGTTTTACCCGCAAACAAGGGCAGTGACGAGCGTATTCTTGATTGGGAAAGTGCAGCTAAAGTACCGTGGGGCGTTTTATTATTATTTGGGGGAGGGCTTACACTCGCATCTCAAATTAAATCATCAGGGCTTGCTGAATTTATTGCTCACCTAATTGAAGGCGCCAGCGCTATTCCACTTGTTATGGGTGTGCTTGTTGTGGTGGCATTAATTACATTTTTAACTGAGATCACCAGCAACACAGCCACTGCTGCAGGGTTCTTACCGTTATTAGGACCCGTTGCAGAATCAATAACGGGTTCACCTCTTGTATGGGTTATTCCTGCTGCTATTGCTTGTAGTTGTGCGTTTATGATGCCCGTTGCAACCCCTCCAAACGCAATCGTATTTGGCTCAGGGCAAATACAAATGCGCGATATGATAAGGGCGGGCTTTGTACTCAATATTGTCGCCATTGTTTTAATAACACTGGTCACTATGACGATTGCAGCTCACGTATTTAAATTCTAATCGTTTCAAGTCACGTATAGCAGGGTAGTTTTGTATATTGATTGTTTAAAAATAAAACTACTCTGTGTCTATATTTTTACTCTTAAAGGAGTGCTTTAAATAAAATTAGTGTTATTGCTCGAAAAACAGAACAAGGTTATAGTCGCTAATAACTTTAAAAATCGAGCAATCTATTTTGACAACAGATACATCACAAACGATTTCTTTATTAGCTCAGTTTAATGGCTTACAAAATGCCTTTTTAGAGACACCCTATTTATCTATAAATAAACGCATTACGATTTTAAAAAAGCTACGTGCACGCGTTGTCGAGCTTGAAGAAGAGCTCGTTGATGCGGTTTCAAAAGACTTTGGTTACAGAACTGCATTTGATACGTTGCTTGGTGATATTTTGCCAACAGTGCAAGGTCTTGCTCATATAATAAAAAAGTTACCAAAATGGTCAAAGCCAAGCAATCGTGCCGTGGGTTTAAGTTTATGGCCCTCTAAAGTGAGTGTAACTTATCAACCTAAAGGGGTCGTCGGAGTTATAGCGCCGTGGAACTACCCTATTCAGTTGGCCATAGTACCTGTTATTACAGCTATTGCCGCAGGTAATAGGGTGATGTTAAAGCTAAGTGAGTTTACCCCGCATACAAATGTTGTTCTTGAAAAACTATTTAGTGATGAAATGCAAGAGCATTGTAAAGTAATTCAGGGGGGGAGCGATGTAGCAAGCGAATTTTCATCACTCCCGTTCGCCCATTTACTATTCACTGGTTCGACAGCGGTTGGTAAATTAGTAATGGCCTCAGCAAGTCGAAATTTAACGCCTGTTACGCTTGAGCTTGGTGGTAAGTCTCCAGTGATCATTACCGAGCACGCTGATATTCAAAAAGCAGCACAGGCATTGTTATTTGGAAAAATGGCTAATGCAGGGCAAATTTGTGTTGCGCCCGATTATGTATTTGTCCCTAAAGAGCTTGAGCATCAGCTTATTCAGCAATTATGCGAGCTTTATAAAAAGCATTTTAAAGACGGCGTTGAAGGTAAAAACTTAACATCGATTATTAGCGATGCACATTACAAACGTTTAGCGGGCTATTTAGCGCAAGCACAAGAACTCGGTGCAACTATTGTAAAACCGCTTGAGCAAAATCAGCAAGATGCAGAAAAGCATCGTATGGGGCTACATATAGTTACTCAAGTCACAGACGAAATGCAGCTAATGCAAGATGAGTTATTTGGTCCTATATTGCCAATAATGAGTTATAACAAACTCAGTGAGGCAATTGATTACATTAAACAACATCACCATCCATTAGCACTTTATATTTTAGGGCAAGATAAACGCGCTCAAGACTATATTATTAAGCAAACACTCAGCGGGACAGTTGCTGTTAATGACACGCTAGTGCAAGTTACGGCAGATGATGTACCGTTTGGCGGTGTTGGGCACTCAGGTATGGGGCATTACCATGGTAAAGAAGGGTTTTTAACCTTTAGCCATGCTAAAAACACATTAGTTTCTGGCTCTTTTAATCCACGGGTTGGCATGTTACTTAAGCAAAGTAAGTTACTGATCAAATTGCTTAAGTGGTTATATATTAAATAACCAGAGTGCAGGTTAAGTATTATTGCAAATTGGTAAAATCTAGAAAATAAAAAAGCTGAACGATTAGCGGCTACTAAATCGCTCAGTTCAGCTTTTATTATTTTAAAGTCGGTTAAAATAAGCGGCCTTCGCCTGCATAAGTACCCGCTAAAATTCTTGCATATATGGCGTCTGCTTTTTCTTTCGCTTCTTCAACTTCTTTAGGGAGCATTTTACGCTCATCGAGTTTGCGGCTATGGCTTGCTTGCATATTACCGTTGTACTCAGCAATAGTGTTCCAAATGTATGACTTTTCGAGATCTTTAGGCATACCTAAGCCTTCAAAATACATGAGTGCTAAATTGAATTGCGCGAGGGAATAGTTATTTGCGGCCGCTTTTTCGTACCATTTTTTTGCAAGTTCAAAATCGTGACTAACGCCATCACCGTTTGCGTACATAACACCTAGGTTAAATTGTGCTGCGGGTAAGTTTTTATTTGCTGCTTTTTCAAATAGGCTTAAAGCCATTTGCTTATCGAGCTTAACACCTTTACCTTCATCGTAAAGTACAGCTAATGCGAACATAGAATCGACATGATTCTTTTTAACACCCTGTTGATAAAGCTGCGCGGCTTTATGGTAGTCGCGTACTACGCCAAAGCCACCTTCATATAATTTCCCAAGTTCGTATATGCCAGGTGCAAAACCTTTGTCGGCTAGGTATTCAAACTCTTTTAATGCGTATTCAAATCGACCTTCGTTAGCGGCTATAATGCCCTCTTCTAATGTTGCATGGGCAAAAGGGCTTGCAAATAAAACGCCAGCAAGTATTAATGGTTTTAAATTAAACTGTGACATAGTAATGTCTCCAATTAGTAATAGTTGCAATATGTATCGATACCAATTTAATGCCATCGGCATAACTAAACGTAAATTTATTATCATGGTGCACTAATATCAATTGGCATAAGTATTTGAACAATCTAACGAATTAAAGCACCCCATAATATCGTAAAATTTTTGCCTTGTTGATAGTGCCATAATCTTATCGTTAAGTAGATCCTATCTTTAAGTCGGTCAGTATAAATGAGTGATTAAAACGTTTACATGTGGTTGCAAAAAACAATGCCTATTGTCCTGTTTACACCGGCTTAAATGTAAAGGCAAGACAATGCACTTTTCGTTTACATGTATAATATTTTATAGGTCAAAATAAGTTTTTTTGCACTGAAGAAGTGTAAGATACAGATATCACAGAAAATTTAAAGAAATAAAAAAAGCCCGTTAGGGCTTTTTTGAGTCATATCAACCGTCACTAATATGAGCAATGTAGCAAGTAATTGTGATCTTAGGTATTTATTACTTGGGTCGAGTAAGTAATAGATACGAAGCGGCACAGTCTTCTTAATTAAATATCAGCATCCTTGCTGTAATTTCTTCCCTAGGGCGTGTTGACCTTTGTGGATTGAAATTTGTTCAATCTAGAGACGATTTAATCGCGGCGCGAGGTTTGTAACCTAGCGGGCTAAGTAAAAACCGAGCAACAAAGAGTTAATCGTGCCG
>NZ_PNDU01000010.1:0-16999 GCF_005886635.1 Pseudoalteromonas sp. S558
AATCCCGCAACCTAGGGTGACTCGTGACGAGTTCGTGATAACTGGGCTGCTCATTTTTGGCATTTATGCTGCGTTATCGCCTATTTATGGGGAATAACCACACTACACAGGCTCTGCCTTGCCTAAATACCAAACAGTCTGCTGCAAAATCAATCACGAAAGGTCAACACGCCCTAGCTATACCAACGTATTGCACAGTATTTGAGCATACGATTACTATTATTAGTTAAGTATCATAATCGCTGATACTGCCTGCCTGTCAACAGCTAAGCAACAAATAACAACCTAAACACTAACATTGTAATTCGCATTTGCTCTTTTTTAAATCAACTTATTTATAGATTGCCTTTCATTACAATTTATTACGGGGGAAAACACCTTATAAACTAGTCTTGAAAGGCAATTTTTGATATAACATCCCTATTAGTAACACACGTCAGACCACTTTTAAGAGAGCATACCATGTCTTACGCACACATCACTGGTTGGGGTAAATGCATTCCACCAGCAAGCATTAGCAACGACGAAATTAGTGAAATAGTTGATACCACCGATGAGTGGATAACCACGCGTACAGGCATTAAATCACGTCGCGTGAGTCATGTAAGTACTGCCGATTTAGCGACCATTGCAGCAAAACATGCAATTGCATGTGCTGGCGTTGATCCAAAAGATATTGATTTAGTAATATTAGCAACTTGTACACCTTCCACGGTTGTGGCAAATACCGCCTCACAAGTACAAAAAAATATTGGTGCTATAGGCGCAGCTGCTATGGATACTAACGCGGCATGTTCTGGCTTTTTATATGCGATACAAGCCGCTACAGCACAAATTCAAGCGGGTATGATCAAAAAAGCGGTGGTCATTGCCGCTGAGCGCATGACTTGGTATGTGAACTGGGCGCGCCGTGATAGCGCTGTTTTGTTTGGTGATGGCGCAGGTGCAGTCGTACTTGAAGCAGCAGATACACCAGCCGGTTTGCTTGCAACTAAAACAGGGTGCGATAGTGAAGATCGCGATATTCTACACATCACAAATTTTGGTAGCAATTTAAATAAATATGAACCAATTGGCCCATCAGATTTGTTATTTGAAGGGCGTGAAATTTTTAAACGCGCTGTAAAAGGCATGAGTGAAGCGTGTGATGATGTACTTCAGCAAGCAAATTTAAGCTTAGATGATATAAACGTATTAGTTCCTCACCAAGCAAACTTACGCATTATTCAAGCTATTCAGCACCGTTTAAAAGTACCTGATGAAAAAGTGATGGTAAACATTGGTGAGTATGGCAATACCTCAGCTGCAACAATTGCCATTGCACTATGTGAAGCGGTTGAACAAGGGTTAATTAAGCCGCATTCTAATATAATGTCTGCTGCGTTTGGAGCAGGTCTTACGTGGGCTGCAAGTTACATAAAATGGGGCGATCGTGTAACGCCTATTAATGTAAGCGATGCAGTATTACCACCGTGTAATAAAACAGGTTTAGAACTTGTAGCGCCGGCCGTTAAAGCGTGTAAAGACGCTGAGCCAAGCTAACAAAACATGTAGTAAGCCACATATAAAACGCACTTAATTAAGTGCGTTTTTGCTTTTAATAAGCACCTGTTTTATACACTTGTGGTCGTTCATATAAATTAGATTTAGCCATGCCTGATGGCAGTCAAATAGAGTTATTTTCGTTTGATGGCGCACCTACGAGACCAAGCTATCCCGAAGCACAAGGCTTAAGACATTTAGCTTTTAAGGTAGCGGATGTACAGATTGCAAAAACGTATTTAGAGTCGTGCGATGTAAACGTTGAGGATATTAGAGTGGATGAAATAACCGGCAAAAAGTTTACCTTTTTTGCCGATCCAGACAATTTACCACTTGAGCTGTATGAGGTTTAATACTCATAAGCTCAAATTATGCACTTACTATTGAATTAAAAACTTACTTATTAAAACGATTTTGTAGGTAAGTAAATACAGCTCGAATACCTAATGCCTCACCACCGGTTGGACGACCTGGTAATGCACGTAAGTTCCATGCCATTACATCAAAGTGTACCCACGGTGTTGTTGGTTCAACAAATTCTTTTAAGTAAAGTGCAGCAGTAATTGCACCACCAAACGGTGTGCTTGCGCAGTTAGCCATATCGGCTACATCACTTTTCAAAAAGCTTTTGTATTGCTCAAATAACGGAAGTTGCCAAACAGGATCATATACACTTAAACCGGCATCAATAATACCATTTGCTACATCGCGCTCTGTTGAGAAAAAGCCAGGAAGCTCAGTACCCAGTGCAACACGACATGCACCAGTAAGGGTTGCAAAATCAATAATTAGATCTGGTTTGTCGTTTTGAGCTTCACTTAACGCATCACACAAGACTAGGCGCCCTTCTGCGTCAGTATTATCAATTTCGACCATAATACCTTTACGTGTTTTAACAACATCGCCTGGGCGAAATGCATTACGCGATACAGCGTTTTCTACCGCAGGGACAAGCACGCGTAGTCTAATTGGTAAGTTGGCTGCCATAATAAGCTGTGCTAGTGCAATAACATGCGCAGCACCGCCCATGTCTTTTTTCATATTGCGCATGCCAGAGCTTGGTTTTAAATCAAGTCCGCCGGAGTCAAAACATACGCCCTTACCTACTAGTGCAATTAATGGAGCATCTGTTGCACCCCATTTTAAATCGAGTAAACGCGGTTTGTTTTCGCTTGCACGACCCACCATATGAATAGTTGGGTAGTTTTGCTCTAGTAGTTCATCGCCAATCCACTGCGAAAATTCACCATTGTACGTTGCGGCTAAATCTTCCATTACTTGCGATAAATGCTGCGGCATCATATCCACAGCTGGGGTATTCACTAAATCGCGTGCAAGTGTAATAGCATCAGCTTGCTGACTAACACGCTCATACATGGCTTTATCGCTAATGGCTAATTGCGCTTTTGCTGTTGGCTTTTCTTTGTATTCACTAAATTCGTACCCACCAAGCACAAACCCTAAAGCAACGTGCTCTACTAATACATTATCACCTTGAATTTGATAAGTACCCATTGGCAATGTATTTGCTAAATTACCCGCAGCCCAAAAATCATCACTACTTTGCATAAGGCAAACAACGTGACTTAATTCGCCAGTTTTGGCATCAGGGATTAGCGCTAATCCTTGCTTTTCAAAGCCTGTGTTGTTTAACCAGTTTTGTATAAACGCAGATTGCTGAGTTTGCCAGTCAGATAATTCGTTTTTGAGAATAAATGATAAAGGAATACCAGAAGAAGTATGACGAAGTAATGCACTCATTAAATAGCTCGTATAATATAAAAATGGTACTTAAGAGCATATCAATAAGCACACTTAAAAGGTATCGCTAATTTGAGGTTACATTAGATTACTTTTTTAATGACTCGTTGTGAGCTTTTTTTTGATTTTCGTGACTTATTTCAGCGTCAAGTTCTTTAATTGATTTGTTCATACTAAACGAGCTTGGCAACACATCAACACCCACTATACGACCGAGCTTTACCACTAAAGGAATTGTAAGCGGTGCAAAAGGTAAAACGGCAAATACGCCTAAACCTAGCCCTTTTAAAATATCAACAAACTGTTCATTAGCGCGTTTTAATTCTGCTTTATTCGTCTGCCCTTGAGTATAGCGCCTATAAATTGAGAGCATTTCTTTTGTTTCTTGTTTTTCTTGCGCAAGTGCTATTTTAAGCGCCACCATAGCACGGCGAAAACGCAGCTGTTGGCGCTTTTTACTAATTTTAACTACCCGCCACGGTGCACGGTGAATAACTTTATATAATCGCATAACGGGCATTTTCACACAGCCCTTCTCGTTCACAAAGAATAATTTACTTATCTGAAGCGTTACTTTATTCTTTGTACACAATGAGTGCCTAGATGAAACCTTTTATGCAACCAAATACAACGCTTCTAACAATCAAGCCTGAGCGACCAAAATCTGATGAATGTTGCGGTGGAGGCAGTTGCTGTCCCTGTGTATGGGATGAGTACAAAGAAAAATTAGCAGCGTGGCGTAATGCGCAAACCTCTGAAAAAACAACTAAAAAAGTCTAAGTAAAGAAACAAAAAAGCAACATTGAAAACCCAACCTTGCATTAATAATTCTTTTTACTCTGCAATTTCACCCATTCGCTTCGTTTCCCCCTTCACCTTGAATCATTATTGCATACAGTTACTAAGTTAACTTTTTTGTTATAAAACGGTTAATTAGCAATTGCTCTCCTTGTTTTTTATCTATAGTCTGTAGATACAACGTTACTAAAGGTTGCTTAATTAATTAAACTTTAGAGGCTAAAACCTCAAATTAATATGCACTAATAGTGAGGTTGAAAAATAAATGATGAGAAATTTAACATCGAAGTAAAAATTATTCTAACTGGGGAAAATTAGAATGAAATTAAAAAACAATGCGCTAAACCAAGCAATAAAATTTGCTCTAGCTACAACAACTGCAGGGTTGTTTATTTCAAGTTCAGCTATTGCAGCCGATGAACAACAAGTTAAAGTGAACAAAAATGTAGAGAAAATTGCCGTAGTCGGTACGCGTTCAGCTCCTCGTTCAATCGGTGACTCACCCGTTCCTATTGATATTATTGGCGGTGAAGAGCTTGAAAAATCAGGCAACACCGACATGCTTGAGCTTTTAAAAGGCTCAGTACCTTCTTTTAATGTTCATCAAAATCCAATTAGTGATGCGGCATCCCTTGTTCGCCCTGCTAATTTACGAGGCTTACCTTCAGACAGCACGCTAATTCTTTTAAACGGCAAACGTCGTCATCGTGCATCTGTAATCGCATTTTTAGGCGGTGGTATTAATGATGGCGCACAAGGTGCTGACATTTCAGTTATTCCAAGCATTGCAATTAAGCAGGTCGAAGTACTTCGTGATGGCGCTGCTGCACAGTATGGTTCTGATGCAATTGCCGGTGTAATGAACTTCCAACTAAAAGATGCCTCAGAAGGCGGTAAGTTAGAAGTACGTCATGGTCAATATTACGAAGGTGATGGCGACACAACTCAAATTTCTGGAAACGTTGGCTTACCCTTTACCGACAGCGGTTTTGCTAATTTAAGCTTTCAGTATAAAACGTCTGATGCAACAAGCCGTTCAGTACAACGACCAGATGCTGCGGCACTCTCTGCTGCGGGTGTACCAGATGTATCTCCTCTGGCTCAAGTTTGGGGCGCACCTGAGGTAAATGACGATATTTCAATTTTTGGTAATGTTGGTCTAGAGCTAACTAACGACTCTGAGTTTTACATGTTTGGTAACTACTCTGAGCGTGATGTACGTGGTGGTTTTTATTACCGAAATCCGCATACTCGTTCAGGTGTGTATTCAAACGATGACGGAGGCACTCTACTGATAGCAGATTTAACTGACGATATGAGTGGCAATTGCCCGACTATCGCAATTGACGATAACGTTTTAAATAACCCAGACTACATAAGTGGGGTTGCTAATAACCCAAACTGTTTTGCCTTTAACGAAATGCTACCGGGTGGTTTTACACCAAATTTTGGCGGCAACATCACCGATACCTCTTTAACTATTGGTACTAAAGGTGAATTTACTAGTGGCTTCTTAAAAGATGTACTTTATGATTTAAGCGGTACTGTTGGACTAAATGAATCTCGTTATTTTATCTATAACACAGTAAATGCGTCATTAGGTCCTGACACACCTCGTGATTTTAGCCCAGGTAAATACGAACAATTAGAAAAGAACTTTAATTTAGACTTATCTAAAGGGTTTGATTTTGACCTTGCTTACGATGTAAACATTGCCGGCGGTCTAGAGTGGCATGAAGAAACATTCACTATCATAGCGGGTGATGAAGCATCATACACTGCAGGCCCATTAACATCTCAAGGCTTTGGCATAGGCTCTAACGGTTTCCCTGGTTTTAAACCATCTCAAGCAGGTGAGTTTTCTCGCCGCAATTACGCTGTATTTGTAGATATTGAAGCACCGTTTACCGAAGAGTTTTTAATGGGCTTAGCCGTTCGTTTTGAAGATTACGACAGCTTTGGCACAACAACAAACTATAAAGTAATGGCGCAGTACCATGTAACAGAAGACTTAAATATACGTGGTTCGGTAAGTACAGGTTTTCGAGCGCCTACCGTTGGTCAAGCAAATGTAAGTAATGTACAAACAAACTTAAGTGAAGGTGTACTTAGAGACTCAGCCTTACTACCACCAACGAATCCAGTTGCAATTCAACTAGGTGGTACAGAGCTTGAACCTGAAGAATCACAAAGTTATACATTTGGTGCTGTTTACACCCTTGGCGATTTATTTTTAACTGTTGATTACTACAATATTCAGGTAGATGATCGGATTAGCCAATCTGAAAAAATAACACTAAGCCAAGCAGATAAAGACTCTCTTACTGCTGCGGGTGTACCTAATGTTGAAGGCCTTGCTCAAGTTAGCTTTTTTACTAATGACTTTGACACGACAACGCAAGGCATTGATGTTGTAGCTAATTATACTGCAGATATCTTAGGCGGTAGCTCTACACTTAGCCTTGCATATAACTGGAATGAAACTGAAGTAACCAAATTCAGCAACATCACAGGCCCATTTAAAGTCAAACGCTTAGAAGAAGATTTACCAAACCATCGCGCTACATTTACATGGGCTCAACAATGGGAATCTATCTCAGCATTCACTCGCCTAAACTACTACGGTGAATACCAAGGCGTTCACGTGGATTATGATGCAACAGCCAAAACAGCTGATGCAGCCATTACCGTTGATGCTGAAATCACGTACTTTATGAATGAGTCTATTAGTTTTTCTTTAGGCGCTCAAAACCTGTTTGATCAAGATGCTGAAAAACTTGATTTTGCCGAAGCAGCCGGTGCGCCGAATAATAACTGGGGCGGTAAGTATTACGAAACATCTCCGTTTGGTATTAACGGCGGTTTTTACTATGCAAAAGCGACATATACTTTCTAACACCTTTGCATAAACAGTTAAGGCGAAATGTTAAGACATTTCGCCTTTTTTATTTTATAGTAAATAAAAAAATCAATGCGCAGTTATGCTACTTAAAAAAGCGAATCAACTACTCGAGCAAGGCAAACTCAAAGAAGCAGAGTTTCACTATAAAGCACTGTTAAAAAGCGATCCTGACAATGGTGAAGCCTTATTCGGCTTAGGTAAAATAGCATTAAGGTTAGCGCGTTTTGATGCAGCGGTGTATGTACTGCAAAAAGCATGTGAACGTCTACCGCGTATGCTTGAGCCATTAAATGCGTTAGCTGATGCGTTTAATGGAGTTAACTCACCTAAAGATGCATTAACCGTCCTTGAGTATGCACAAAGCATAGCAACCAATAACCCTGAACCTCATTATTATTTAGCACAACACTATCTAACTCATGGCAATTTAGATAAAGCGCATAGCACTTTTGCACATGCACTTAGTATAGGTGTTCACCCTGTTACTGCCTATATTTTATTTGAATTAGTCCAATTAGGACGTTTTGACAAAAATCATAATTATATAAGTAAGTTGCATCATTTATTAACCCAAACTAATAACTTACACCTTAAAATGGTGTGCTATTACGCGCTGGGCAAAAGCTATGACAAGCTTGATGATACTGAACAAGCATTTAGCTATTTTGTGCTCGCCAATAAGTTACAACACAAGTTAAGTAACTTTAATACTGATGAGCTCAGCCCCTTTTACGATGAAATAATTAAACACAACACGCGCTCATTTATAAACAGCTGCGATAAGCAATTAATTAGCCAAATCACCCCAGTATTTATAATTGGTATGCCCCGCAGTGGCTCTACTTTGCTGGAGCAAATGCTGGCAAATCACAGCCAATATTCAAGCATTGGAGAGAGCTCGAGTGTCGGTAATGTGGTTGCATTTTTAGAGCAAAAGACGGCAGTTTCATACCCTCAATGCTTAAAACACTTAACACCTGAGCTAATTAGCAAAGCACGTGACATTTATATAAATGCACTAAAAACCGTCACACCTATTAAGCCATTTATAATAAATAAGTTACCAAGTAACTATCAATCACTTGGCCTTATTTATGTGTTGTTTCCAAATGCTAAATTTATAAATTTAACACGCGATTTTAATGCGACTGCTTTTTCTATACTTAGTAATTATTTCGCAGAAAATGAACCTTACTTTTGCTCTCTTGTAGAGTTTAAGCAATATCATGCATTATACGAAAAACTAATGCTTCATTGGCAATCGCTTAAAGGTATGCCAATTTACAACATCAGTTACGAAGCATTAGTAAACAACCCAAAACAGCAACTAACTGCATTACTTAACTTTTTAGATTGCTCCTTTGAAGAAAATTGTTTAGCATTTTATAAGCGCAAATCGGCGGTTACCACTCTTAGCAAGCATGCTATTCGAGAGCCGATTAATCGTTTAGCCATTGCAAAATGGGAGCGTTATAAAACGCCCCTACTTGAATTACTTGATGGAAGTTAACTTGTAGGGTGCGCATTAAACCAATTAAGTAAATCTTTAAATTGATCATCACGCGCACGTGGGTGCGTGAGCATATTAATATGATCGTAATCAAAATTATGCCCATGTTTACGGCCATAAATACGCATTTTTTGAACCCCCAGCCCTGATTCATCCATGAACTTTTGAATATCAATTGGCTGCGCTAATGCCTTATCGTTTACTGCAGCAATATGTAGCGTAGGTGGCAAATGCAGATTACTAATAGTGGTTGCATAATCAAAGTTATCATCAGAGTCTATCCACGGTGTTTTTTTAGCCCACTGCATACTTTGAAAGTGCGACTTTTGAGTTTCATTATCACTGCCCCACTTATAACCTTTAGCATTTAAATAGCCATGCTTTTTAGCCAGTATAGGTGCCATAAAATACCAAATAAAATTGGCTTGCAGTAACTTTTTAGGATGGTTGTTAAACAATGAGCGCTTAGAGCCAAAATAAACACAGGCCTTGACGTTATTTATGTAATCAGGGAATCGTGCGAATACACTGTTCATCAACACCCCCCCCCAAGAGTGAGCGACCCAATAGTCGGGTTTTTTACCTTCAATCACTTCTATTTGATTAATAAAAGCTGGAATATCTTCCAAAATAGCTTCTGTTTGTCCATATTCAGATTCACCCGAAATAACGGGCTTGCTATCACCTCGTCCACGTAAATCAGCCACATAGCATCGATAACCGTGCTCGGCTAAAAAAGGGGCAAGTCCTTTATTAGAGTGCGTGTAAAATATTTTTCCGTTTTCTACAGCCCCATGCATAAAAAACACCACAGGCCCTTGCTGGTTATCATCGGCTATACGACGTAAGTGTAGTGTTTGCTGAGCTGTAAAATTGATTGCTATTGATTGCTGAGAAATGGCCACGGTTGTTCCTTTTTATTTTTACCAACTCATCCTACCAGCAATATCCGCGATACCAAAGAAAATGTCTGCACTTTACTCACCAGCATTTGTTACAATTGCCACATCATATCTGTTGTTAAAATTAAGCCATGAAAGAAAATAAAACACGCTCAAAATTACACCCTCGTAACCTACATAAAAATGGCTACGACTTTGATTTATTAACAGCAGCACTTCCTGCTCTACTGCCTTTTGTTATAACGACACCAGCGGGCACTAAAAGCATTGATTTTAGTGATAACAAAGCCGTTAAAACACTAAACCAAGCACTTTTAAAAGCACACTATAATATTGATTTTTGGGATATTCCTGAGCATAACTTATGCCCACCCATTCCAGGTCGTGTTGATTATATTCATTACTTAGCTGACTTATTAAGTGATGATAATCAACAACAAATACCGCTAGGTAAGCAAATTAAGGTGCTTGATATTGGTACTGGCGCTAACTTGGTTTATCCGCTTACTGGTACAAGTGAATATAAGTGGCACTTTACGGGCACTGATATTGATGTAGCCTCAGTAAAAATAGCAAAACAAATTGCCCAGTTTAATGGTTTAAAAATAACTCTAAAACAACAAAAAAATGCATCTCATATTTTTAAAGGCGTTATTAACCAAAAAGATTTATACCATTTAACACTCTGTAATCCGCCGTTTCATGCAAGTGAGGAAGAAGCAACCAAAGGCAGTGAGCGTAAATGGAAAAACTTAGGAAAAGCCCCCAGTAGCACGCTAAATTTTGGTGGTCATAATAATGAATTATGGTGTGAAGGCGGTGAAGTTCAATTTATCTCCAATATGATCAAAGAAAGCGAAAGCGTTGCAGAGCAGGTACTTTGGTTTACGTCTTTGGTGTCTAAAAAAGATAATATTGCAGCCCTTGAAGAAGTATTAAAAGCTCACCCAATAGCACAATATAAAATAGTTGATATGGCACAAGGTCAAAAAATTAGCCGCTTTATTGCATGGACCTATTTTGATAAAGAAACCCGTGAACAAATATGTAGTGAGCTTGCTTAAGCTATAAAAAGGATAAAGCCATCATGATAGATTTTCGTTCTGACACAGTGACTAAACCAACAAAAGCAATGCGCGATATTATGTATAACGCACCGGTTGGTGACGATGTATATGGTGATGATGAAAGCGTAAACCAACTAGAAGTCTATGCATGTAAGCGTTTTAATTTTGAATCTGCAATTTTTTGCAGCTCCGGCACACAAGCTAACTTGCTTGCATTAATGGCGCATTGTGAGCGAGGTGACGAATACATTTGTGGCCAAAATGCACATAATTATAAGTTTGAAGGTGGCGGCGCAGCCGTTTTAGGGTCTGTTCAACCACAGCCTATCGAAAATGAAAAAGACGGCAGTATTTGTTTTACAAAAATTACGGCAGCAATAAAACCAGATGATTGCCACTTTGCTAAAACTCGCTTGCTCAGCCTAGAAAATACTATTGGCGGAAAAGTACTTCCTCTTGAATACTTAGCCCAAGCACGCGACTTTGTTAATACACATAATTTAGCACTGCACTTAGATGGCGCTCGTGCATTTAATGCAGCTATTGAGCTAAATGTTGATATCACTGAAATTACAAAACACTTTGATTCAGTTTCTATTTGTTTATCAAAAGGCTTAGGCGCCCCCGTTGGGTCTTTATTATTAGGCTCGCAAGCGCTTATTAATAAAGCAAGGCGATGGAGAAAAGTACTTGGCGGTGGTATGCGCCAAGCCGGCATACTTGCAGCGGCTGGCCAATACGCACTCGAATATAATGTTAATCGTTTGAGTAACGATCATGCTAATGCACGATATTTGGCTCAAAAATTAAGTGAACTGAATGGTTTTACTGTCGATATGAGCAACACCACTAACATGGTTTATGCAACGTACGCTAGTAGTAAAAACATCAAAGAGATTGCTCAAACACTTAAACAACAAGGCATATTATTTAGCCCAAGTAAGCAGCTTAGGCTAGTAACGCATTTAGATATTACCCGCGAAGATATTGATACATTTTTAACTACTTTGTCGGCCCATATTTAACGCGGCTTTATAATGTTTGCGGCATACCGAAACATATCGGTCATTGCCGCCAATTTCTACTTGATTGCCATCGGCTATTGCTTCACCGTTTTCATCTGTACGCAGTACATGGTTAGCTTTTCGTCCACAATGGCATACAGTTTTAAGCTCTACTAACTTATCAGCCCACGCAAGCAAGTATTGCGACCCTACAAATAGCTCGCCTCTAAAATCGTTACGCAAGCCATAGCACAGCACAGGTATACCTAACTCATCAACCACATCGGTTAATTGCATGACTTGTTCTTTTGATAAAAATTGACATTCATCGACCAACACACAGTGGCGCTTTTTATCATTATGGAGTGATTGAATAAGGTTAAATACATCTTTGCTAGCATCAAATACATGCGCATCAGCTTGTAAACCAATACGAGACGATACTTTACCTACGCCTTGTCTATCATCAATAGCAGCAGTAAGGATCACAGGTTCCATGCCACGTTCTTTATAATTAAATGCAGATTGTAATAACGTGGTTGATTTACCCGCATTCATTGCAGAGTAGTAAAAGTATAATTGAGCCATTGCAGTGCCATTTTATAAAAAGTGCGCTTATGCTACCTTAATATTAAATTAATACAAATTTAACCCTTCATGTTTCAATAACCAGCGTTTTCTATCCAAACCTCCCGCATAACCGGTCAACTTTGCATTTGCGCCAATAATTCGGTGGCACGGTACAATAATACTAATCGGGTTTTTACCATTCGCAGCGCCTACCGCCCTTACTGCTTTCGGGTTATTGAGTTGGTTAGCAATATAGCCGTATGTTTGCGACTGCCCAAAAGGAACTGTTAATAGTGCTTGCCATACACTTTGCTGAAATACCGTCCCCTTTGTATCAAGTGGTACATCAAACGTAGTACGCTTTTTTGCAAAGTACTCGTTTAACTGTGCAGCGCAAATAAGCACCGCCTTGTTAGTGACTCGCTCAAATGGCGTATGAGGGTGTTCAACTGGTGGGTAAAAACCAACGTAACTGACACCTTTATCGGTTGCCTGAATAATTATGTCGTCTATTGGGCTTGAAATTGATGTTTGAATTATCATTATAATTGCTGCCAAAGTTGAAAGGTTAAGTAAGAGCGAAAAGGAGCGCAATTAGCAGGCTCAAAAGGATTTGCCGCCGCTTGAGCTTTTTTAACACCCAAATCGCCATCAAGTAATATATCAGGTTGGCTTTGCCCTCGCAGCTTTGCATAATTTACCGTCCAAGGGCCAATTCCCTTTAAACTAAGCCATTCGTCTAAATCGTCGTTTTGAGGGTTTAGCGCACAGAACTGCGCTAAATTATGCAGCGCATTTTTGCGCGCTTGTGGCATTTTAAAAAAGGCAAAATCACTATTAACAACAACTTCAGCTGCGGGGAAGTAAATAGCATTGCCCTCTTTTTCACCTAATTCATCAACTAACTTTGTTACTAAATTATGCGCCGCAGTAACACTCACTTGTTGCCCAAGTACCGCTCTTATTCCGGCTTCAAAACTTGACCAAATCCCTGGAAGCCTGAGCCCTTCACACACTGTAAACGCATTGTTTATATTGGCGCTTAAATGCGTTTGAATTAAATTAATGTCGGCGTCTAAATCAAGCACACGACGTATATTATTTATAACAGGTTGTAAGTACGCCGTATTGTCTATATTGATAGATACACTAAAGTGGTTTTTACTCGCTATAAATTTAGCGGTAAAGCTTCCTTTATATTTCTCACTTGCAAAAGTACGCCCGTAGCTCGTTTGCGTTATCCACTCCATTGGTTTGATCAAGCGCCTTTGTAAAAAGGACTGCAAAGCAGGCCAATTATAGGGCGGCCTAAATGGTAAGGTTAATGTGAGTGTTGACGTTGGTTTTTTATCGCCACTGCGCAGCTTCGAGGGAGCTATATTTAATTGCTGCAAAAATGCATCATTAAAGCGCCTAATGCTTTTAAAGCCAGCAGCAAACGCTATTTCGGTTAAGGGTAAATGTGTTTCTTGAATCAGCTTTTTAGCAAAATGACATTGGTTAAATAATCGATATTGCGTAATCGACACACCAAAATACTGCTTAAACAACTGCCTTAAATAACGACTACTTATACCTAAACGAGCTGCTAATTTTTCGCAGTCGTGTTCATCTTGCTGATCAACTAATTGCTTAGCCCTCAGAGCTGTGGTTTTTGTACCTTGCCAAGCAGCGCTGCCTGGTGCACTGTCGGGCCTGCAACGAATGCAAGGTCTAAAGCCATCTTGCGCCGCGTTATGGGCATACTGATAATAAGCAACGTTTTTTTCGTGAGCCGTTGGTGCAGGGCAAATAGGCCTGCAATAAATACCGGTACTTTTTACCGCGACGTAAAAAAGCCCGTCAAAACGAGGATCGCGACTCTGACGTGCTTTTTGCCAATGTGAAGTGTCCATAAACGGCCCTATAAATTAACCTTATAGAGCCTAGCTTATACAAAAAAACTTACATTACTAGCCATATTCGGCACTCAACCAATAGCCAATAAATAACGCCTTTGTACTTCTTGCCAATTAATTACATTATAAAAAGCGGCGATATAGTCAGGACGTTTATTTTGATACTTCAAATAATAGGCATGTTCCCATACATCAAGACCCAAAATAGGGGTATTGCCCTGCATTAAAGGGCAATCTTGATTAGCGCTATTTTCTACAATCAACTTTTTATCTGGGGTCACACATAGCCATGCCCAACCACTGCCAAATTGGCTAATTGCAGCAGCAGTAAATTGGTCTTTAAACTTATCAAAACTGCCTAACTGTTCATTTATTGCCTGAGCAACACTACCTTCAGGTTCACCTGTGGCTTGTGGGCTCATTACTTGCCAAAATAAACTGTGATTAAAATGCCCTCCTACATGCTCTTGTACTGCTTTTTGCAAATTACTAGGCAGGCTGTTTATTCCCTTAAGTAATTTTTCAGCATTTACGTTTTCATATACAGTATCTGCTAAAGCAGCATTGGCTTTATTGATATACGTTTGATGGTGCAAAGTATGATGAATATGCATCGTTTTACTATCAATATGAGGTTCTAGTGCATCGTATTCATAATCTAGTTTAGGTAAAGTAAACGTCATAAATAGTCCTTTTTAGTGCAATTGTTTGTTTGAAGGTGTGTTTGAGCTTAAACAAAAATTAACTTGCTCAATCAGTTCTGGAAAAGAAGGGTACCTGCGTGCAAATGATACAAGTTCAGAGGAAGTTTTAATGTAATGGTGCTTACTCACTTTTTGTATATCGTAATGAGGATGCTTAATTAATGAAGAGAGTGTTAAGTGTACTTCGCATAGCCATTTGCATGCATTTTCAGGCTGTTGCATAGCTATATAGGTATCAGCTAAATTATGCGACGCAACAACAAGTGCGGGTATACAATGCTCAATAGCATGAATGACATTATTATTAATTTGTGCATATAAAAACTGCTCAAGAAGATGATCTGCAAGTGTTTTGGCTAATAAGTATTTATCGCGGGCTTCGAGTAGTGCACCTTGTTCAAATGCATAATTACCTTGCATTATGTTCGACTGCCAAGGACTTAATGCATGCTCAAGATAGAGTAAATCTGGGTGAGTTTGTTTTTGACTTGAGATCATATAATCATCTGCACGTTTAATTATTGAGTGTGTATTTAACTTACACACCCAACAGTGTAAATGCAAATGATTTTCATTAACTATTTGGCGAAATCTAACAATTCCTGCCCTGTTAAGCGATATATAATCCATTCGTTTTGAGGCTTTGCGCCTATGCTGTTGTAGAAATCGATAGCGGGTTTGTTCCAATCAAGCACTACCCATTCAAAACGACCACAATTATTACTAATGGCCTTATTAGCTAAATGTTTCATAATCGCTTTGCCAGCGCCATTGCCACGGCTATCTGGGCTTACGTATAAATCTTCAAGGTACAGGCCGTTTTTACCTAACCACGTAGAATAATTATAAAAATAGACTGCAAAACCAATTGGTTCATCCCCCTCTAAACAAATTATACTGTGCGCAGTTGCGCCATCACAAAATAGCGTATCTAGTATCGCTTGCTCACTTGTTTTTACAGCTTCAGGTTCTTTTTCATAAATAGCTAATTCATTTATAAAATGTAGAATTGTTTTTGAGTCACTCGGTTGTGCATCACGAATAATTGGCTGGTTCATTATTTTTCACCTTAGGGCATACTGCTTTATTTTAAAAACTGAATCGGACTATGAGAATATACTTTCATAATGCATTAAATAAGAAGAGACGCAAGCATTGGGCTTTAAAAGCTTTGAAACATAAGCAATTAGTGTCATTAATAGTTTTATAAAACATGCTTTGATCGTGTTTTAATAATAATCGCTTACTTGTTTTACACTTAAAATTTATGAGTGCTACTTTTTAAATATAGTTTAGAGGGATTTATGGGACACAATCATTCACATAGTCATGTAGACGAAAATCAAAGTAATAAACAGCTTACGGTAGCTGTTGTCATAAACGTATTACTGACCATAGCGCAAGTCATTGGCGGGATATTTTCCGGCAGTTTATCACTTATAGCCGACGCCCTTCATAATTTAAGTGATGCTGGTGCTATTTTCATAGCCTTGGTAGCACGTAAAATAGGCAATAAGCCTGCTGACGGCACTCATCATTTTGGTTATAAACGTGCTGAAATACTCGCTACGTTATTTAATAGCAGCACGTTAATTTTAATTGGTGGGTATTTAATAGTTGAGTCTGTTTCGAGTTACTTAAATCCTCAACTAATTAATGGCTGGATTGTTGTATGGGTTGCCGCCATCGCATTAGTTGTTGATTTAGCTACCGCATTTTTAACCTACCGTGCTGGTGCAAATAACAGCATTAATATAAAAGCAGCCTTTATTCATAATATCTCAGATGCAATGGCATCTATTGTGGTCATTATTGCGGGCACCTTAATTATTTTATATCAATGGTATATTGTTGATTTAATTGCCACTGTCCTTATTTCTATCTATGTAATTTATCATGGCGTTTTACTATTAAAACAAAGCTGCAAAATTTTAATGCAAGCAGCGCCTAACAACATTGATACACACACAATATCAAATACTATTTGCAGTAAATTTAATATCGAATCGGTAATCAGTATTAAGCTTTGGCAATTAGATGATAAAGAAAGTTACTGCGAGCTCGTTATTAGCACTCAACACCTAGTTGATTTACACGTAGTAAAAAGCTTTTTGCACGACAATTTTAATATCGAAAATTGCATAATAGAAATCCAATCGATCGTAAATAAAAGCCTCACATAATGGTATTAATAATAAACCTGAACTCTGGATAATAAATCTATCTCGAGCAGCTATTTTCAACGCTAACTGCGTTGAATTTACTTGCAATAGGCCAGCTATTGACGCGTAAATTCGCCTTGTTTTCACTGAAAATCTCTGGCTAGAGAAAATAAATTTAA
>NZ_PNDU01000100.1:0-17808 GCF_005886635.1 Pseudoalteromonas sp. S558
CAAACGCAGCATAAATGCCAAACAGGCGCTGCCCAAAGGGTTCTTCCTAGGGGCTATTTACTCTTTGTTGCTCGGTTTTTACTTAGCCCACTAGGTTGCGAACCTCGCGCCGCGATTAAATAGCCCCTAGTTTGAACAAATTTTAATCCGCAAAGATTAACAGACCCTAGCCAAAGTGAATAAGTTAGTGACAACCATTAGCTAAAAGTATTGGGAAATAGTTACTTACAAGCAGCGCGTTTTTACATGGTAAAAACGCGTTTTTTTGGTATTTAATTTGTTTTAATTTTTTAATGCACTAATTTTAAATTAACTATTACTTATTAAGTGCTCATAAATGTCAAATTCAAAAAATAATTTATTTTTAAAAATTAGTCACTGGAGTTTGAAAACTAAATTAACTTTGATTTTTTTATTCGTTGGAATTTTACCGGCACTAATAACAACCACCATTTCTACATTACAATCTAAGTCGCGCGTTGAGCATAATATATCGCAATCGCTTGAAGCAATTAACCAAATTAAACGCACTCAAATTGAGGATTATTTTAAGCAAAAAACGGCTGATATTGAATTATTGGCTATGATTATTCCGCAAATTAATAAAGACAGTTACGACAGCTTTTTCAGCGAATACATTAAAAAATATGGCTATTACGATCTGTTTTTAATTGATGATGAAGGGTTAATTTATTATACCCAAGCAAAAGAATCAGATTACCAAACGAATATTTTAAATGGAAAATACGCGAGTTCAAATTTAGGGACACTTATTCAGGAAGTTAAACTTTCAAAACGTTTTGGTATTGTTGACTACAAACCTTACGCCCCAAGTAATGACGAGCCCGCAGCGTTTATTGCAATACCAGTAGAGAATAGTGAAATTATAGTTGCACTACAGCTCTCCAGTGAAGGTACTAATCAAATAATGGGAGTGCGTGATGGCATGGGTAAAACGGGAGAAAGTTATCTCGTTGGCGAAGATAAGTTAATGCGCTCTGATTCGTACCTTGATCCAGAGGGGCACTCTTTAAAAGCAAGCTTTGCAGGTAACGTGAAAAACAATGGTGTTAATACTGACGCTGTTAATTTTGCTCTGAATGGCCAGCAAGGCACTAACATAGTTAAAGATTATAATGGTAACAATGTATTGTCTGCTTATAACAGTATAAAAATTGGCAATTTTAACTGGCTTATATTAAGTGAGATAGATGAATCAGAAGCTTTTGAGTCGGTTAACCAAGGCGTGCTTTTTAGTACGATACTTATTATAGGAGCAGCAGTTATTGTTGTTTTTATAGGTGTTTTCTTTTCCCGAAAAATAGCAAATCCAATTATTGTTGCTTCTTTATTTGCTGAGAAAGTCGCATCAGGTGATCTAAGTAGTAATATTAAAGTACATGCCCACGACGAAGTAGGCATGTTACAAGTAGCGTTACACACTATGTTAGAAAACCTACGCAAAATGATCAGTGAGTTATCTAATGTTGCACTTCAACAAGGCAGTACTGCTACAGAGCTTGCTTCTGTGACTGAGCAAACTAGCTTGGCAGTGACAGAGCAGCAAGCGCAAACTATACAAGTTGTTGCTGCTACAACCGAAATGAGTGCAACTATAAAAGAAATCGCGAGTACAACGTCAAATGCATCTCTGATTTGTGAAAACATTCAAACTATGGCTCGAGAAGGCTCTGAAAATAACGATAGCACTTATAATGCGCTTGTTTCTTTAGGTGAAGCAACGCAAGCCACGGCGCAAGAGGTGACCAATTTACGTCATAATTCAGAGAAAATAGTTAACGTATTAAGTGTGATTAAAAAAATAGCAGATCAAACCAATTTACTCGCCTTAAATGCTGCCATTGAAGCTGCGCGAGCAGGTGAACAAGGGCGAGGTTTCGCAGTTGTTGCTGATGAAGTACGTAGCCTTGCGAAGTCGACTCAAGAATCAACTATGGAAATTGAAGTTATCATTGAAGCCGTTGTTAATGCGAGTAATGCAGCAGTAAAAACGATGACGACAAATGTTGACCATACAACCCAAGTTCAGGAAATCGCGAGTAAAGCTAATCTGATTAATAACAAAGTAGCAAAAGAAGTTGGTGGGATTTTTGATATGGTTGTTCAAATTGCAGCCGCTTCAGAAGAACAGACCACCACGATAGATGAAATAGCACGAAATATTGAAGCTATAAACATGGGGATATCTGAAACGGAGCAAGCGGTTAGAGATATTGCAGAATCTAGTAGTGAGCTATCTCGTATGGCGAGTAATCTAAATGATGAAACGCAGAAATTCACTTTGTGATAGCAATACATTAGCTATGAAAGTTATAGCTAAGCGCTATAAAAAACCATAGTAGATGAATCTATAACAGCCATGCTTGAGGCTATAAACTAGGTGAACGTATTTTTAATATTAGAGAGTGCGTTTATGTATATACATCTTGGAGATAAGCGTTGTAGTTAAAATGTTATATCTCCCTTAAAGGTGTCTGAAATATTTAATAATTTATATAAGAGCTAACCGCTCAAAACTTTTGGCCCTGAAATTATATGACGCTGATTTTATTACGAATGATTTTTACCCCGTCCATATTTTCTAAAAACTTTTGAGCCAACGCACGCTGAAAACCAGTTTGTGCTGTGCCGTATAAATCTACCTCGCCATCTTTTACCTGCACACGAATATTGCTAAGTACAAAATTAGGGTTAGTGCGTAGCGTGTTAGTAATGGTTTGTTGTAAGTTAGGTACAGTTGCTACACTGCTCACTACCGCTAAACTTGTTTGAAAATATTGATTGATATTTAACCTTTCGTACTTTAGAGTTAACACTTTAAAAATAATGGATTATTTTAATGAGTTCCTTTTCTTCAAGCGCAAAAAACACCTACTAAAATATTATAACCATCACCCTAAAGAAGTTGGTTCACAACTTTATATTAGGAATAAACAATATTACGACTCTAAAGGTTTTACTTCCACAGACTGCATCACTTATGCATTAAATGTAATGTCTGCTGCATTTTCAGAGGTAGGTAATAGTGAGGCTAAAAATACGATTTGGAAAAAGGGACACAGTGGTATTATTACTGCTCAATATTTAGTGAATAACCTCGGTTGGGAAACCGTTTATATTAATGCTGATATCAATCACCCTGCAGATGGCGAAAATAAGCATCCTTTGGCATATTTACAGCAAGTTAAAAGGGACGGTAAATACTATAACGTGCCTGTTCATCATGCTCTGACAAATTATCGCCCAACGGATAAAGAATCGGCTCAGGAGCAAGGTTTGTGGAAAATCTATAAATCAAGAGGTTTAAAAGTTGGCCCAACAACACTCAATATAGTTGACTATAATACCATGAGAAAGATTCCCTTCGGCTTCGGCGTTTCAAATGGTGGTATGCATACATGGCTTTTTGCTGAAGGATACGTTTATGAAGTTCATTAGGACGGTATTGGTACTAGCCTTTACGAAAAAACACCTTTGAACTTATTTAACTGGCTATCCGGAGTTATTATTGTACCAAAAGATTCATCAGGATTATTAAAATCACTACCACAAGTGGCTCGGCATTTACATGAATAAAAAAAGTATAATTCATTGTTCTATAATTTTATTTGCTTTAAGTTTTATTACAGGCTGCACTTCATTAAATAATACTCAGCAAGATAATACTAAAGAGCTTAATAAACGGTATGGTTTAAGTTATCAATTAACAGTTGAAAACGATAACGCAGGAATTATTTTTTATGATCGCGATAATAATTTTATAACGCAAGTAGCTTTTCCTGATGAAGATGTATACGTGAGAAGAAAAGAGTTATTAGAATTTTGCGATGCAGACAGCTCTTTATGTTCAGACAGGAAGCCTGAAGGTAGTTTTGTTAGTTGGTCACCTGGTGGTGATTTTTTAGCCGTTTTTGCGGGGAACACCCAAGGTTTTTGGTTTTTACCAACAATTGAAATAACCAAGTCTGCATTTAATGAAAGTCATATACTCAAGGTTGGACTTCATCAAACAACTAACCAGTTTAATATCGGTTTGTTTCATCAAACCGGTGAGTGGTTAAATAACGAACAATATGTTTTTTCAGCTGGCTTGAGTGGCAATAATTTTATTTATAAGTTCAACACAAAAACAAAGGAACTTAAGGGTTTTCCTTTTGAGCTAAATGAAGATTCTACAGTGAGCAATTTCGAAGAAGTATTTGTTGATAGTTATTCTTCGCAAAAAAGTAGTTTTAAAATAAGTGATGTGACTAAACAATTAGAAAAATTAAAATAAAAAAGAGCAGCTTGTGTTGGAGTAACAAGCCGCGCTTATGAGTTAGTTATACAAATAGGTTTATGTGGTGCGTATTAAATAACGCTGATTTTGTTGCGAATGATTTTTACTCCATCCATATTTTCTAAAAACTTTTGAGCCAACGCACGCTGAAAACCAGTTTGTGCTGTGCCGTATAAATCTACCTCGCCATCTTTTACCTGCACACGAATATTGCTAAGTACAAAATTAGGGTTAGTGCGTAGCGTGTTAGTAATGGTTTGTTGTAAGTTAGGTACAGTTGCTATACTGCTCACTACCGCTAAACTTGTTGCTGCACTTACTTTCGTAGCGCAAGCTAATAAAAATAAACAACAAAATGATATTAAAGCGATAGTTGATTTAAAGCGGTTCATAACTTAATCCTTACATTACGGTTAGATAGTGTAGCCACAATATGGAAACTCCATCGGCTGAGTTACCGTTGTAAATACAATATCGATGCCAAGGTTAATATGCTGAAATATAAGGGGATTTTATTAAGTGGGAATTCAGGTGGGCAAAAATTACATTTAAATGAGTATGAGTTACATGCTTTGATTACAATTGTTACAGGCACAAGCTTTGTGGGTACTGTATTTGCAGGGATTAGGCTTTTGAAGACAAGCTTTATTGCTCACGGATTTTTTTACTAAAGTTTTGTGTAAATATGGCTTATAAAATTTAATGGATTATTTATATGGCGCATAATTACCGTGAGCTTTTAGCCTATATAGGTTGGGGAAATAAAAAGGTCACAATTGAGCTAATTAAGCTTACTAAAAATGGGCATTCATATTACTTTCAAGGTGAGCTATGGCTGCGAAATTTAAGAGGACTTGGTGACTCTCGTTGTTCTTCTGCATCAGGGGAAAAGTTAGAAATTGCTATACTTAATCGAAATCGTACACCTTACTGGGTTGAATCAGATAAAGTAATTATAGCTGAGTCAGCAGCTGAGCGTTTTGAACACTGGACAAAAGGTACATTATAATAGTTGAGCTGGACGCATTAAAAAGCCGACAAAAGCCGGCTTAGTATAAAAATGTTTTAGGTTACTTTTTCTTTTTAACCTTGGCCTTTTTCTTGGCTTTCATTTTTACTGGGTCTTTACGCTTTTTAGCTGGTGGCTTAGCTTCTTTATGCTGTGGTTCAACACCTTTAATTACACGGCGTTTTAATTTTTGCTCAACGTAGCGCTCTACTTTATATAAAATACCAATGTCGTGTGCTTCAACTAACGATATTGCTATCCCTTTTTTACCAGCACGACCGGTACGGCCAATACGGTGTACGTATACGTCGGCGGTACGTGGCATATCAAAGTTAATAACATGGCTGATGTCAGACACGTCAATCCCACGTGCAGCTACGTCGGTAGCAATTAATATACGTGTTTTGCCACTATGAAAGTTTTCCATCGCTTTCATACGTTTGTCTTGAGGCATTTCACCGCGTAACCATGCAGCTTTAACATCATTGTTGGTTAATTCGCCAATCAGTGTTTCTAGGCGCTCACGGGTCTTTACAAACACAATTGCTTTAGTAACATCAGGGTTTTTAAGTGTGTTTACTAATAATTCAAGTTTATGATGATAATCGTCAGCTAAATGAACCCACTGATGAATCTTGGCTTTTTCTTTACGTGATGACTCAGCTTCAAGTAATGCAGGGTCGTTAAGTGTTGTTTCTGCAAATCTCTCTACACTGTCACCTTCAAGGGTTGCTGAGAATAAAAAGCACTGACGACGATTTCTAGCTTCGTCACATATACGCTTCATTTCTTTTTTAAAGCCCATGTCTAACATGCGATCAGCTTCGTCAATAATGAGCATTTCTACGTGTTCAGCATGAAAGTTTTCAGTTTCTAAATATTCCATTAAACGCCCCGGTGTGGCGATTAATATATCATTGTTTTTTTCAAATATTTCTTTATGCGTGCCGTAATTTATACCGCCAGTTACGACGCCTATCTTTAGGTTAGTTCGCTTTGCAAGTAGTTCACATTGCTCATGAATTTGATAAGCAAGTTCACGCGTTGGAGTCATAACTAGCACGCGTGCAAACCCTGGATCACGGCGCGGGAAATCCAATAAATATTGAATAGCTGGAATTAAAAATGCTGCGGTTTTACCTGTGCCTGTAGGCGCTGATGCTAAAACATCACGCCCTTTAAGCGCTTCAGGAATCGCTTGTTGTTGAATACTTGTTGGGGTTTCGTAACCCATTTTATTAATAGCGTCGAGTAACTTGTTATCAAGATCAAAGTCAGAAAATTGCATAGAGTGTCTAAAATAAGGGACAATTACTTGCAATTATACGCGCTATCCACCAGTTGGTGAATGAAAAGGTGAAAAAATGTCTGGTTTTGCATTTAAACAATTTAAGGTTGCACATGAACAGTGCGCAATGAAGGTTTCTACTGATGGAATTTTACTTGGTGCATGGGCCAATTTAAGTGGAGCTAAGTCATTATTGGACATAGGTACAGGTACGGGGCTAGTGGCGTTAATGTGCAAACAACGTAATCCAGAACTTACCATAACAGCTGTAGAAGTTGATGAGCACGCGTATGTTCAAGCATTACAAAATGTAGCTAATAGCCCGTGGCCAGCAATAAGTATTGAGCACCAAACTATTCAAAGCTTTAGTAGTGACGTTAAGTTTGATGTGGTTATTTCTAATCCGCCGTATTTTAATCACAGTTTAAAAGGCGATAATGCAGCGCGTAATACGGCTCGTCATACAGATGGCCTAAGTTTTGATGAGTTAATTAGTGCATTTAAGCGCTTGAGCCATAGTGGCTCTCGCTTTAGCTTAATACTGCCGAACGTTGAAGGCGCATTATTTATTGAGCTTGCTACTAAAAATGGGCTTCACTTAAATACTCACTGCCAAATAAAAGCCACACCCAATAAAGAGGTAAGCCGCAGCTTAATGACATTTAGTTATGTAAAAAGCGATATAGAATCATCAATTCTGTGTATTAGAAACTTAGATAATACCTACACTGCTGATTATATAGCTCTGTGCAAAACATTTTATTTAAAAATGTAAATTATTTAGTAATAAAGGATAGTTTACCCGCTATGCATACGTATTCAGTTTCTATTTAGGCAATATCTAAACTAGTGTTAACAGCTTGTAAATAACGTGAGTGCGCTGTTTCACTCGCTCAACAATTGGATCACACACTATGACACTCAATAAAATCATCACCACCGCAGGTTTAAGCCTAGGATTGCTCTTACCTAGTATTGCGACTGCTACGCCCACTACATTTGTGCATTTATTTGAATGGAATTGGCAAGATGTAGCGCAAGAATGTGAACAGTATTTAGGGCCGAAAGGCTATGCTGCGGTACAGGTTTCTCCCCCAAATGAACACATCACAGGCAGTCAATGGTGGACACGCTACCAACCTGTTAGCTATGAGCTGAAAAGTCGTGGCGGTAACCGCGCACAGTTTATTGATATGGTTAATCGCTGCAGTGCAGCAGGGGTTGATATTTACGTCGATACACTTATTAACCACATGGCAGCAGGAAGTGGTACGGGCACGGCGGGTAATAGTTTTGGTAATAAAAGCTATCCTATTTATAGCCCTCAAGATTTTCATCAAAGTTGCACTATTAACAATTCTGATTATGGTAATAATCGTTATCGAGTGCAAAATTGTGAACTTGTCGGCCTTGCTGATTTAGATACGGCTTCAAACTACGTACAAAATACTTTGGCAGCCTATATTAACGACTTACAAGCTATTGGCGTAAAAGGCTTTCGGTTTGATGCTGCAAAGCACGTTGCTGCAAGTGATATTCAAAGTTTAAAGACGAAAATAAACGGCTCACCAGTCATATTTCACGAAGTAATTGATCAAGGTGTGGAGGCTGTGAGTGCTTCTGAATATTTAAGCTCAGGTTTAGTAACTGAATTTAAATACAGTACCCAACTAGGTAATACTTTTAGAAAGGGTTCGCTTGCATGGTTAAGTAACTTTGGTGAAGGGTGGGGCTTTATGCCTAGCTCTTCTGCCGTCGTTTTTGTCGATAATCACGACAATCAGCGAGGTCATGGTGGTGCGGGAAATGTAATTACCTTTGAGGATGGGCGTTTATACGACTTAGCCAATGTGTTTATGTTGGCTTATCCGTATGGTTATCCAAAAGTAATGTCGAGTTATGATTTTCATGGAAATACTGATGCTGGTGGACCAAATGTACCTGTACATAATAACGGTAACTTAGAGTGTTTTGGTAGTAACTGGAAGTGTGAGCATCGCTGGTCATATATTGCAGGCGGGGTCGATTTTAGAAATAACACCGCCGATAACTGGGCGGTAACAAACTGGTGGGATAACACAAATAATCAAATAGCGTTTGGGCGTGGTAGCTCCGGTCATATGGCCATTAATAAAGAAGATTCAACACTCAATGCGACTGTGCAAACTGATATGGCGTCTGGTCAATATTGTAATGTGCTAAAAGGTGCGCTGTCGGCTGATGGCAAGCGTTGTAGTGGTGAGGTTATAGCAGTTAATGCTAACGGCACTATTAATTTAAATGTTGCTGCTTGGGATGCAATGGCGATTCATAAAAACTCTAAATTAAATACAAGCTCTGCGCCAAATACAGGGAGTGACTGGCAACGAACCGTTATTTTTATTAATGCACAAACACAAAGCGGGCAAGATATGTTTTTGCGTGGTGGCGTAGATCATGCTTATGCAAACGCAAATTTAGGTCGAAATTGCCAAACAAGTAACTTTGAGTGCGCAATGCCTATTCGTCATAATAATCTAAAAAATGTGACAACAAGCCCTTGGAAAACAAATGATAATTACCTTGATTGGTATGGCATAGAAAATGGACAAAGTGGCGAAGCAGAAGGCTCTGCCACAGACTGGACAACGAACGTTTGGCCAGCAGGTTGGGGAGCTGAAAAAACGCTAAGCGCTGATGGTTTTGGTGTTACACCACTAAATATATGGGGTGAACACTATTGGATGCTTGATGTCGATATGGATTGTAGTAAAGCGGTTAATGGCTGGTTTGAGCTAAAGGCATTTATTAAAGATGGCCAAGGGTGGGAGGCTGTAATAACTCAAGCTAACACACCTTATACAAGTACTAATCATATGGCGCAATGCGGAAAAATTAATAAATTTGAGTTTAATAACTCAAATGTAGCCATTCGTAGTTTTTAAAATTTAGCGTAACATTGTAAATTTAAACCTAAACAAACGATTCCCGATTTGTTTAGGTTTTTTAGGTACTGTTCTTTCATAGTGTGTTTATAAATCACCTGTTATGATTCACTCATTAGTTACATTAAATTAAGACAACACAATGAAAAAATTAAATAAAATAATATTACTAAGTGCATTTTCTGCGGTTTTTATGGCAAGCCAAAGCGCGTTTGCTGCGATAACACCTGTTGGGCTTTGGAAAACGATTGATGAGGATACTAGTGAAGCTAAATCGTATGTGCGTATTACCCAAACTAACGGCGTTTTAAGTGGTAAAGTTGAAACTATCCTAGACCCTACAAAACAAAATGATATATGCAGTAAGTGTGATGATGAGCTAAAAGATCAACCTATTTTAGGAATGACCATTATTACTGATGTAAAAGCACAAGAGGATGGCGTATGGGGAGACGGTGAAATACTCGACCCAACAAATGGTAAAACCTATACCTTACAACTAACAGTGCAAGATGAAGGTGAAAAGCTTGAAGTTCGCGGCTATATTGGCTTTTTTTTCCGCAACCAATATTGGTTGAAAGTTGAGTAATTACTTTGTTGCGTAGCAATAATAGCTACGCAATTTAAATTAAAGCGTTTCACCGTATTCAGTCATTACTTGTTCAACCCAAGTCGCAATACGGTCGTCACTCAGCTCATATTGACTGTCTTCGTCCAGCGCGAGTCCTACAAATTGTTTGCCATCGGGCGTGAGTGCTTTTGAGGCTTCAAATTCGTAGCTACTATCGTTTGGCCAAAAACCAAGTTGAGTAAATGTTTGCGTATTTATTTCATCGTGAAGCATGCCCAGCGCGTCTTGAAACCACTGCCCGTAGCCTTGTTGATCGCCCATACCAAATAAAGCAATGGTTTTACCATTTAGGTTTACGTCGGCTATGTCATCCCACTTTGACTCCCAGTCTTCTTGTATTTCACCAAAATCCCATGTTGAAATACCAAAGATGATAAAGTCATACTGCTCTGCATTTTTTAGTGGCTCGTCTTTAATATTGTGCAGGGTAACGATATCGGCACCAATAATGTCGCGAATCTTTTCTGCTGCCATTTCGGTGTAGCACGTAGTAGAACCAAAAAATAAACCAATTTGCATCGTATTTATCACTGTGTAATTGCTTGATATGATAGGCTCAAGTTTACCGTAAGGTATTTTTAATTGATACCTTAGCAAAGCATGAGAGCATAATGTGACAACGCTATCTGACGATTTTCCCGAAAATAATAGCAGTATGAGCAGTAATAGCGACTACCTAGAAACCTTTTTAGATAGCCTGTACTTAGAGCAAGGCGTAAGCGAAAACACATTAAGTGCTTATCGCAGTGATTTAGATAAATTTTGCCTGTTTTTAAAAGGCGAAAACTTACTAAGTGTAACGGGGCTTGATGTAGAAAGTTACTTGGCCCACCGAGTCGATTTAGGTTTAAAACCACGCAGCACTGCGCGTAGTATTAGTGCTTTAAAACGTTTTTATCAGTACTTTGTGCGCGAAAAACTAATTAGCGATTCACCTATGCTAAATATTGCTCAGCCAAAAGCAGGGCAGTCATTACCTAAAACACTCTCAGAAGCTGAAGTTGAAGCATTATTAAATGCGCCCAACACCGAAGAGGCTATGGGCCTGCGCGATAAAGCCATGTTAGAGGTGTTGTACGCAACGGGTTTGCGTGTGAGTGAACTCGTTGGGCTGCGCATGGAGCAAATTAATTTGCGCCAAGCGGTTGTGTTTGTAAAAGGTAAAGGTAATAAAGAACGTTTAGTGCCGCTTGGCGAAGAAGCTATGTATTGGCTTGAACAATTTTTAAAGAGTGGGCGTGCGCAAATGATAAAGCACGCCACCGATTTTGTGTTTCCGTCTAAACGCGGTGTTGGCATGACGCGACAAACTTTTTGGCATAGAATTAAACACTATGCTATTTTGGCTGCTGTGGAGTCTCCAATATCGCCCCATACTATGCGACATGCGTTTGCTACGCATTTGTTAAATCATGGAGCCGATTTACGTGTAGTACAAATGATGTTGGGTCATAGTGATTTATCAACCACACAAATTTATACCCATGTTGCAAATGAACGACTAAAATCGGTGCACGCGCAGCATCATCCGCGCGCTTAATTTGAAATTTATTACGACTAAGCCGGTCAATTTATAAGTATTTTTGGAATAGAGAAAATTATGAAAAAATTAATGTTAGCAGGTGCCATGTTGTGCACAAGCATTGGTGCATTTGCAAATGGCGTTACTGTCACTCCAGATGCTAATGATCCGATAGTTACTAAATTTGCGACTTTAGGCGTAACAGTTAAGCAAATTAATCCAAGTCCAGTCGCTGGCTTAAAAGAATTGATCACTAACAAAGGCGTGCTTTATGCTAGTCCAGATGGTCAATTTTTAATGCAAGGTACATTAATCGACCTAAATAATCGAAATAACTTAACAGAGCAAGCGCTAAACGGCGTGCGTGTTGAGGGTATTAAAGATTATGAAGACTCGATGATTGTGTACAAAGCACCAAACGAAAAGCACAGCATTACCGTATTTACTGATATTAGCTGTGGCTACTGTCGTAAATTACATCGCGAATTAGATGATTTACTTGAAGCGGGTATTACCGTTAAGTACCTTGCGTTTCCACGTGGTGGCCTGCAAGGTTCTGGTTATACAGACTTAATGAATGTGTGGTGTGCTAAAGATCAGCAAGAAGCACTAACAGAAGCTAAATCGGGTGCAGATACCAAAGTAATTGCAGGGTGCAGTGCACCAATTGCTGAGCATTACCAACTTGGTCAGAGCTTTGGTATTAGCGGCACACCCGCTATTGTTTTAGAAGATGGTACGATGATCCCAGGTTATCAGCCAGCGGCAGCATTAAAAGCAGCCCTAGATGCTAATAAAGCGTCATAATACGCTTTATAACTAATAAAAAGGCCTTTATGGCCTTTTTTTGTCTTTTTAATACGACTAAATAAGTTAAAAATCTGCATGAAAAAACTGATCATTGCGCGCGAAAACGTTGACGATTCACACCTACCGAGTAATTTACACCCAGTAATAAAACAAATTTATGCCAACCGTCATGTGTTCAATGCCGATGAGCTAGACAACAGCGTAGCTACGCTTCATGATTTTAAATTGTTCAAAGACATAGATAAAGCCAGCGATTTATTAATAGACGCATTAAAGGCGCAAAGCCACATTTTAATAGTCGGCGATTTTGATGCCGATGGTGCAACGAGTACGGCCACTTTAATGCAAGGTCTTTCGATGTTTGGCTTTAAGCATTTAGATTACTTAATTCCGGATCGGTTTAGCTTAGGCTACGGTTTAAGCCCAGCCCTTGCAGAGCAAATAGTACAAATTAAGCCTGATTTAGTGATCACCGTAGATAACGGCATATCGTGTATTGCCGGTATTGATATTTTAAAAGCGGTTGGCATAAAAGTGCTGGTAACAGATCACCACTTACAAGGTGAACAACTACCAAATGCCGATGCAATAGTAAATCCAAATAGGCATGAATGTGATTTCCCGTCTAAATCTATTGCAGGCGTTGGTGTTGCTTTTTACTTATTAATAGCGCTAAGAAGCGTAATGCGAGATTTAGGTTATTTTGAGCAGCAACCGCCGCCTAATTTAGCTAATTTACTCGACATTGTAGCGCTTGGCACAGTGGCTGATGTTGTAGCGCTTGATGCAAATAATCGCACTTTAGTATATCAAGGCTTAGCACGAATTCGCAGCGGTAAAACACGCCCAGGTATTACCGCGCTTATTGAAGTGGCTAATCGTAATGCTGCTCGCTTAAGTGCAAGCGACTTTGGTTTTTCACTTGCGCCTCGTTTAAATGCAGCAGGGCGATTAGATGACATGAGTTTGGGTATAGCGTGTTTACTAAGTACCGACATAAACCAAGCGCGTAGTATAGCGAGCGAGCTTGATAGCTTAAACTTTGCAAGGCGCGAAATAGAGCAAGGTATGCAAGCCCAGGCGCAGGCCGTGCTTGATAGGCTCGCGTTTAACGACGACAATATCCCTGATGCTATTTGTTTGTTTCAAGATGATTGGCACCAAGGTGTTATTGGTATTTTGGCAGGTCGCTTAAAAGAAAAATACCACCGCCCAACGGTTATATTTGCTGGTGGCGAAAACGGTGAAATTAAAGGCTCGTGCCGCTCTATTGAAGGGCTACACATGCGCGATTTACTCGAAGGACTCAATACTGCCGACCCGCATTTAATCAATAAATTTGGTGGTCATGCAATGGCTGCTGGTTTAAGTATTAACGAGCAACACTTTAACGATTTTAAAAAAGCGTTTGATACTGCAGTTAGTGCTCAGCTTAGTGAAGAAAGTAAACGTTGTATTGTGTTTACCGATGGCGAGCTGCCAAACGACTGCTTTACAATGGAGTTTGCTCAGCTATTAAAGCAATCAGGTCCTTGGGGGCAACAATTCCCTGAGCCCGTATTTGAGCATACATTTGAAATAATACAGCAGCGTATAGTCGGCGAAAAGCATTTAAAGCTGGTGTTAAAGCATCAATCAGGGCGGTTAGTTGACGCCATTGCCTTTGGTATTGATGTAAAAGAGTGGCCCGACACAGAAGCGAAGTTTGTAAAAGTAGCGTACCAGCTCGATATAAATGAGTTTAGAGGTAAATTTACACTGCAATTAATCGTTAGAGAGCTTGAAAAAGTGCATTAAAAAATATGCACAAAGCATGCATAAAAGGCTAATAAAGCGCGTGGTTTTTTGTTAAAATCGGGCGTTTTTATCATTTGACGATAACTTACGCGGTATAAACGCGCGTAAATCAGCTATTTTGGAGTAATGACCATGTTTGAAGTGAATCCTGTGATTAATCAAATCAAGGAAATTCGCGAACGTACTGAATTGCTTCGGGGGTACCTTTGACTACGCTCTTAAACAAGAACGCTTAGAAGAAGTTAACGCCGAACTTGAAGATTCAGCCGTATGGAATGAGCCAGAGCGCGCACAAGCGCTTGGCCGTGAAAAATCAGCATTAGAGGCAGTTGTTGAAACAATCGACAACCTTGTAGCCGGTACTGATGACGTTGAAGGCCTGCTTGAACTTGCTGTAGAAGCCGAAGATCAAGATACCTTTGATGAAGCACAAAGCGAGCTTGCCGATCTAAACGAGCAGTTAGAAGGCTTAGAGTTTCGTCGTATGTTTTCAGGTCCTCATGACTCAAACGATGCGTACCTTGATTTACAATCGGGTTCTGGCGGTACTGAAGCACAAGACTGGTGTAATATTCTACTGCGTATGTATTTACGTTGGGGCGAGGCTAAAGGCTTTAAAGTTGAGCTAGTTGAAGCAACCGACGGTGATGTTGCCGGTATTAAAGGTGCAACAGTGCGCTTTGTTGGCGAATATGCTTACGGTTGGTTACGTACAGAGACAGGCGTACATCGCTTAGTACGTAAAAGTCCGTTTGACTCAAGTGGTCGTCGTCATACTTCGTTTGCTTCTGCGTTTGTATACCCAGAAATTGACGATAATATTGAAATTGATATGAATCCGTCAGACCTACGTATAGATGTTTACCGTGCATCGGGCGCGGGTGGTCAGCACGTTAACACCACCGAATCGGCGGTTCGTATTACTCACGTACCAACAAATACCGTAGTGCAGTGTCAAAACGAGCGTTCGCAGCATAAAAATAAAGCCCAAGCGATGAAGCAGTTAAAAGCCAAATTATTTGAGCTTGAGCTACAACAGCAAAATGCTGAAAAACAAACGCAAGAAGACGCTAAATCTGATATTGGTTGGGGTAGTCAAATTCGTTCATACGTACTTGATGACGCACGCATTAAAGATTTACGCACCAGCGTTGAAAACCGCAATACCCAATCTGTACTTGACGGTAACTTAGATAAATTTATTGAAGCCAGCCTTAAATCTGGCCTATAACCACCAAGCTAATAAAGAGCTAAAAAATGACTGATAAAATCCAAGACGAAAACAAGTTAATCGCTGAGCGTCGCGGCAAGTTAGACGCGATACGTGAAAATTGCCCAGCCAACGGTCATCCAAACCAATTCCGTCGTGAGCATTACACGGCTGATTTGCAAGCCCAGTTTGGTGATAAGAGCAAAGAAGAATTAGTTGAGCTACAAGAAGTTGTGTCTATTGCTGGGCGTATTTTAGCAAAGCGTGGACCGTTTTTTGTAATTCAAGACATGAAAGGTCGCGTACAAGCGTATGCATCTAAAGATGTTCAAAAAGATCTTAAAGAAAAATATGGTCAGCTAGACACTGGCGATATTATTGGTGTTAAAGGCGCGTTAAATAAATCGGGTAAAGGCGATTTATACGTAGAAATGACAGAGTATCAACTATTAACTAAGTCACTTCGTCCATTGCCTGAAAAATTCCATGGCTTATCGGATCAAGAAACTAAGTACCGCCAACGTTATGTTGATTTAATCACTAACGAAGCAACGCGCGAAACATTCCGTATCCGTTCACAAGTTGTTGAAGGAATTCGTCGCTTTTTAGCAGAGCGTGACTTTATGGAAGTAGAAACACCCATGCTACAGGTTATACCGGGTGGTGCATCTGCGCGTCCGTTTGTAACTCACCATAACGCGCTTGATATCGATATGTATCTACGTATAGCGCCAGAGCTTTACTTAAAGCGCTTAGTGGTAGGTGGTTTTGACCGTGTATTTGAAATTAACCGTAACTTCCGTAACGAAGGGTTATCTACGCGTCACAATCCAGAATTCACAATGATTGAATTTTACCAAGCATACGCTGATTACATCGACCTGATGAACATCACCGAGGACATGCTACGTACAGTTGCAACTAACGTATTGGGTAGTCCAATCGTTATAAATACAACCAAAGACGAAAACGGTGAAGTTACAGACTCGGTTGAGTATGACTTTGGCCAACCGTTTACACGTTTAAGCATGGCGGACGCAATATTAAAATATAACCCTGAGTTTGATGCTGCGGTATTTAACGACCCAGAAAACCACTTTGACGAATTAAAAGCGTACGCTAAACAAGTGCATGTTAAAATTCCTGAAAACTGTGTTTGGGGCCCTGGTAAGTTCTTATGTGAAATATTTGAAGAAACAGCAGAGCACATGCTTATTCAACCTACGTTTATTACTGGCTACCCGTGGGAAGTATCTCCACTTGCACGCCGTAACGACGAAAACTCATTTGTGACAGATCGCTTTGAGTTTTTTGTTGGCGGTCGTGAACTTGCAAATGGTTTCTCTGAGCTTAATGATGCACAAGACCAAGCTGAGCGCTTTACTCGCCAAGTTGAAGAGAAAGACGCAGGCGATGATGAAGCAATGCATTACGATGAAGACTATATACGCGCACTTGAGTACGGCTTACCGCCAACGGCAGGTGAAGGTATTGGTATTGACCGTTTAGTCATGTTGTTTACTGACTCATCAACAATTAAAGACGTTATTTTGTTCCCGCATATGCGTCCACAAACCGACTAAGCTTTTGGATAAAACAAAGTAAGTTAATAAACGCCGCTTAATAGCGGCGTTTTTGTGTTTAGGGTTGGTTAATACGAAATTCAGCTTCATTAATTTATTGTTATTGCAGTTTTTAGTATCAAAAACGGCAGTGATATAACTTTTTGATATGACTTTTTTTAACCTTATGTTGTATTTATGTAAAATTCTTAGCTACACTGTGGCTAAATTTTAGGCAGTCTGTAATCGATGCTTTAAATACAAATACTTAAATGGACTTATAAAATAATAAAATGAAAAATAAACGAGTTGAAGAGCCACTAGAGCCTTGTACAACTGAGCAAGAACGACAAGCTTACTACAGAGCGTGTATCGCTGAATTTCAGCAATTGGGGTATCAAGAGCAGTATTTAGCAAGCTTAACTGACGATTTAGTACCAGCGCAGGGTATTACGGCTGTTAGCAAAGACTCAAAGTTAGTTTAATAATCAAACTAATTACACTTTAAAACCAATCATATGTGTGATCTATAACCATATAACCACTTTTGGTAGAAAAGTGTTTGACATATTTTCTTAAATCTTTATTATACGCCCCACAAGACGGAGAGGTGTCCGAGTGGCCGAAGGAGCTCCCCTGCTAAGGGAGTATAGAGTTTGTAGCTCTATCGAGGGTTCGAATCCCTCCCTCTCCACCATTTCCTTTAATGGCGTGTTTTGTAAATATTTAAAGTATGGGTGCATAGCTCAGCTGGA
>NZ_PNDU01000101.1:0-13245 GCF_005886635.1 Pseudoalteromonas sp. S558
CTAATTTAATGTAATTGGTATAATTAAGCTTGTTGAGCTTTTAAACGCGCTAAACGTGCAACTTGATGAGTCGACGTTAAGAAAGAATAAATTGGTGCTAAATAACCGCGTTTACGAAGTTCAAGGAAATCTGCATCGCTTAACTCATTTAACTTTTTCTCGTCGATAAGGTAGATACCATTGATATCTTTTTTCTCGCCTTTAATGTCAACCGTTAGTGTTTGCGCAACTAAAAGCTCTTTCTCTGCAAGAAATTTAGTAAATGCATCTGTCACTTGAGAAAATTCAATAAACGATACTAGCGCTTCTTTACGACGTTTTAAGTAATCAGTTTCTTCGCCGTTTTCAAATAACGCATTACCTTCCTCTTCACCAACAAGTGAGCTTGCTTCATCAATTACTATACCGAATTGATCTTGCTCTGGGTGTTTAACTAGGCCTAATGGGTAGCGAGTCGTTGCCATAGGTGCAAATGCTGCGGTCCATTTACCATTTTCAACAAATAAGTTTTCGCCTGGCTCAAGACCAAACATAGCAACAGCTTGAAACGTGTCGCTTTCATTATTTTTAACAAAAGACATAGGAAATTCATTAGCTACACGTGCAAACTCATGTGCAACTACTGGCACTAAATGTTGCGTTTTCATAAATTCTACGTTGATGCCATTTTTAATTTTAGTATTGGCATGTTTTTCGTTGTGTAAAGGCTGTACTTGTTGCTCCGCCATGTTACTGCTCCGTTTATTTTTAGTTTATGTGTTTCATTGTTAATACCTTTAGGCTAATGCTTTTGAGCTAAAAAAGGAAGGGAAACTTTTATGACAACCGTCATGAAAAAATAAAATTTAACTAAATCCAAGCGTTGCTAAAAAACATACAACTCAAACACATGAATTTTGTTCAAAAACAACACACTTCATGGTTGATTTTAATACAAAACACAGAGATTCATTAACATTGGTTAACAATTCAGAATTATTTTTTTGAGTGTTTAGACTTAAATTTAAGCAAATAAAAAGGCAGCTTACGAAAGCTGCCTTATAACGTTATATTTTTGCCTAAATTAAGGAGCCCAATATACTTCAATATTGATACTTGGGTGATTAAGCACCGCGCGTAGTGGCATGTCATTAACATCGCCTCCCGCTTTTGCTTGCTTATAAACAGCCAGTTTTTCTTCACCACTAATTAAAAGCTTAACTACTTTAGACTGGGCAATGGCATTTAACGTTAAAGTCATACGTTCGGTAATACTACCTGTCACATCACTTTGTATTGCATTGATAGCACACACTGATTGTGTGGTTGTTAAACCATGCTCTAAACCTTCTGCATTTGGGAATAACGATGCAGTGTGGCCATCTGGGCCCATACCTAAAATAGTTACATCATATGGGCTTTTTAGCTCGCTATAAGCCGCTTCACACTCTTGTACGCCCTGTTGAGCCGTTGCTGCAGTGTTCTTCATAGTAATAAAATTAGCGGCACTGCCATAGTTTTGTAATAGTGTATTTTTAATAAACACTTCATTACTTTTTTCATGTGTAGTGTCTACCCAGCGTTCATCAACCATGGCAACATCAACATTTTTCCAATCTAAATCAAGCGTTGATAAGTGCTTATAGGTCGGTGCTGGTGATGAGCCGCCTGAGACCATAAGTACTGCACGGCCGTTGTTTTCAATGCCGTCACGTAGTGATTGCTCAAGTGTTGCTGAAAGCTCTTTCGTCAACGCATCTTTATTATCAAAAAACTTCTCAACTAATGTTGCCATATTTATGCCTTTTCACCGGTGTTAAACCACACATGATTTTTTTCAGCCAATAATTCATCAGCATCATCTGGACCCCAGCTCCCAGCTCGGTAAAGCGCCGGTTTGCCTTTTTCTTGCCAGCGGTCGATGATTGGATCAATCCATTTCCACGCTTGACGAACTTCATCACGGTGAATAAATAATGATGGGTTATTTGCAGCGGCATCAAGCATTAAACGCTTGTACGCATCTGAGTGAAAACCATTGCTGTAAGCTTGTGAAAGCTCAATATTCATTGTTACTGGTTCAAGCTGCATTTCAAGGTTATCAAGGCGCTTTGACATTAGCGTTAATTGAATTGTTTCCTCCGGCTGCAAACGAATAACCAGGCGGTTTGGTTCAATATTACCTACGTTATCTTCATATATATTGTGAGATACTTTTTTATATTCAACCACAATCTCAGCACAACGTTTCGTCATTCGCTTACCGGTGCGAAGATAAAATGGCACTCCTGCCCAGCGCCAGTTATCGATATGTGCACGGATAGCCACAAAGGTTTCTGTTTTACTTGAACCTTCATTTAGCTCTTCCAAATAGCCTGGTACAATTTTACCATTTAAGTCGCCTGGTACATATTGCCCACGTACTGTGTGCTCATCAACGTCACCATTAATAAGTGGACGAAGCGCTTCTAATACTTTTAACTTTTCATTACGAATACTATTTGCATTTAATTTATTAGGCGCTTCCATTGCAACTAAACACAGTAGTTGTAATAAATGATTTTGAACCATGTCACGCAGTGCGCCAGCTTTATCGTAAAAACCAGCACGGCTTTCAAGGCCCACTGTTTCTGATAAGCTAATTTGAATGTTATCTATTGATTTAGCATCCCACATATTTTCAAACAAAGAGTTTGAAAAGCGCAGTGCCATTAAATTTTGTACTGTTTCTTTACCAAGGTAGTGATCAATACGAAAGATTTGTTCTTCTTCAAAAAACTCTGCAATTTTAGAGTTGATTGCTTCTGCAGATTCACCACAATAACCAATAGGCTTTTCAACAACAACACGTGATGTAGGTGTAATTAAACCTTTGCTAGAGAGTATTTCACAACATGTGCCGTAAACAGCAGGCGGAAGCGATAAATAAAACACGCGAGACTTAGTGCTTTCATGCTCATCTAAAATGCCTTTTAACACATCCCAGTTGTCGTCTGCTTCTGTAACATTACTTACTACGGGTACTAAAAAAGTAGAAAATGCTTTCCAATCTTTAGCGTTAAACTCGCCCTTGCTTAAAAATTCTTGTAAAGCCTTGTGTGCTGTTTCTATGTACTCGGATTTTTTACTTTCTTCGCGTACCGTTGGCAAAATACGTGAGCCTTCAGGTAAATTACCTTCTTGATATGCTCGATACATTGCAGGTAATAATTTGCGTAACGCAAGATCACCACCGCCCCCAAAAATTATAATATCAAAAGGATTAAGCATCGTTACTCTCTACGTTTAGGATACCCATCGCTGCCATACGGCACGAAGGTATGCCACTTCTTGGATGATGTTGACTTTATGTTCAAAAAGCCTGCTGAATTGATCTTAGTTAATGATGTTTTATTTTTATTTTATCATCTGCGCTAATTAAATGAGCCTTAGGGGCTCTGTATCTCCTCTCACAAAAATACAGACCCTAAGCACTCCAGCGCTACCCGTTCAAAGGTACTCGGTTTACTTACTTGCGTAAGCGAATTTTTACTGCGTACGGTTTTGCTTGTAGTACGCCATTAAGCCGTTTGTAGAACTATCGTGCGTGTGTTTAACACTTTCATCAGTGAGTTCACTTTCAATTTTAGATGCTAGACCTTTACCAAGTTCAACACCCCATTGATCAAACGAACATATTTCTAAAATAATGCCTTGGCAAAATATCTTGTGTTCATACAGCGCAATTAAACGCCCTACTGCTTTAGCATCAACTGTATCCAATAGCATAGATGTTGTTGGACGATTCCCCTGATGAATTTTATGGTTTAACAATTCATCTATTTGCGCTTGCGATTTACCCTTAGCGGTTAAATCAGCAGTAACTTGCCCTGCATCTACACCACTCATCATTGCTTCTGTTTGTGCGAAGAAGTTTGATAATAAAATATCATGATGCTTATCAACATTAACTTGTGGTTTAACTGATGCAATAAAATCGGCAGGTACGACTACATTACCTTGGTGTAAACACTGATAAAACGCATGCTGACCGTTAATACCCGTCATGCCCCAAATAATAGGAACTGTAGTATAAGGCACAGTTTCGCCTGCAAAATTAACATGTTTACCGTTACTTTCCATCTCACCTTGCTGTAAATAAGCTGGCAACATATGAAGTGCTTGATCGTAAGGTAAAATAGCCTGTGCCTTATAACCTAAAAAGCTGGTATTCCATACGCTAAGCAACGCCATGATTAATGGTATATTTTGCTCAAATTCTGCTGCTTTAAAATGCTCGTCTACTTCAAACGCGCCTTCTAAAATCGCCTCAAAAGCCTCATACCCTAAATACAACGCAATGGGTAAGCCTATCGCACTCCAAAGTGAAAAGCGACCGCCCACCCAATCCCACATAGTGAATACGTTTTCGTCGCTAATCCCAAAGGCTGCCGTTTTTTCTAAGTTTGTACTTACCGCAACAAAATGTTTTGCAATTGCGCTTTCATTTTTCGCAGTTTCTAAAAACCAATCCACGGCTGTTTTTGCATTGGTCATGGTTTCTGATGTCGTAAATGTTTTTGAGGAAATAACGAATAGCGTTGTTTCAGGGTCAATTACTTTTAAAACAGATGCAATTTGAACGCCATCAGCATTAGATACGTAGTGCACATTAAGTGTATCGTCAGCTAATGCTTTAAGTGCTTCAGTGGCCATTTGTGGCCCAAGGTTAGAGCCGCCAACACCAATGCTTACAACATCTTTTACGGTTTTACCGGTATAACCTACCCAGTTACCACTTCGTACCTTTTCAACAAATGTTTTAATTTTAGCTAATTCGTTATCTACCGCTTGTGTTACGTCTTCACCATCAACAAAAAGTGGCGTATGAGCACGATTACGCAGCGCCGTATGTAACACTGAACGATTTTCAGTGATGTTAATTTTTTCACCACTGAACATTTTATCGCGCCACGATGCAATATCGCATTCTTTAGCAAGCGACATTAAATTAGTAAAAACATCATTATCAATAAGTTGCTTAGAGTAGTCGAATAATACGCCTGGTATTTGAGTCGAAAACTGAGAAAAGCGTGTGTCATCTTGTGCAAATAACGTTTTAAGATGAGTTTGCTTCATCTTAGCTGCACTTTTCTCTAGTGCTTGCCAGCTTGCTAATTGCGTTCGGTTAGACATGGAAACACCCCTTAATTTTTTCAACCAATTGATTTAAAGTTACTTTTATAAAAACAAAACTCTAAACACGGATTATTAACACTAAAAAAATGCCGTTAATAGTTTAACTAGAAACGCAAAAAAAGTGCTGTTTTTATAATTTTAGATGCAGATGATAACGCAAATTTTAGCTTTTGACACCGGTATCATAAAAAAATTATAAATTAATTGACCTACAATTTTAAAGGCGCAGAAATAGCTTAATTGGTTAAAATGAAATATTAATGAATCTTACTAATTTTTTTGTGCAATATTTTAGCAATTCCCTTTAAATAAAAAATCGGCCATTTAAGCCGATTTAATATGCACCTACGATGTACTTAATGACTCAGCGCTAACCCACCGCTTAAGTTATAAACCTTTTTATAACCCAATTGTATTAAATTAGTGGCCGCTACTTTTGAGCGGTTACCACTGCGACACAATAAAATATAGTGCTTACTTTTACTTAACTGCTCTTCTACGATGGCATTCGCCATACGACTCAACGGTATGTTGAGGGTTTTATCATCATCTGTATTAAATAACTGCGCCACGTTATTAGCATCATGTTCGTATGGTTCGCGAGTATCTATTAAATAGGTATTATTTGCTTTTAACATTTTTTTAGCGTCATCAAAACTCAGTTGTTGTGTCTCAATTTCAGGCAGTGCATTTACATAACCACACAATTGCGTGCTATTAACTTGTTTAACTGCATCGTAACTTTGCTTTTTAATTGCAAATTCATCAGTATCAATACCACGAGTGATCAATGCATTTAGTAATGGCGTTTGTGCTTGTTGTACAGCCCAGTTCATAGCAAAGCATTGTTGGTAATCATGGCCCGAACAAATAACGCTCGTGTCATTTAATTGTACGTCTAGCTTTAAAATAGACTCCGCCATTTTTTTAGCATCACCACCGATAAGTGATGTATTACCCAAACCTGCTGGTAGTATCAAATCGCCACAAAAACAGTAACTCATGTTACTTTTAGCGTTTTTAAGAATATAGCTAACACTATCTAGGCTATGCCCTGGCGTGGTTATTTTTTCTAACACATCTTGGCCCAATTCTATGTGTTGATCATTTATAGGCCAGCCTAACTCATCAACATCGGCTTTAAGGATACGATCAGCTAGTACACTGCTTAACAAAGTAATTGCTGAACTTCGCTCTTGATGCATATGCGTATTTAATACTCCCTTAATAACAAGGTTCTGCGTATTAGCTATTTTTTCAAAGCGAGGAATAAGCTCTATTATGGGATCAATAATAACAGCCTGTTTGTTGTCGCTCACATAAAGCCAACTACATGCACCTAAGTGCCTAAACTGAGTTAAACCAAGCGCGCACACTTCTTGCTGAGGTGTTGTACTGTCAGATACTATTAAACAATTTGCCTGCAATATCACCTTAAGAGCCCGTATACGCGTACAAGCATGATCAATATCTTCCTTTGTTGCCGCAGGACCAAACGATAATCTAATCGCGTTTTCGCTTTGCCACTTGCTTGCACCCATTGCATCTAAAACAAAACTGGTTGATGCACCTGTACTGCAAGCAGAGCCACCACTAACACGAATTCCCGCCGCATCAAATAAGTCTATAACTTCTTTACTGGTTAAATCGTTAACAGCAAAATTCAGTGTCGTTGGCACACTACAAGTAAAATCATGATTAAATGTAATATCACCAAAGGTATCTACAATGGCACTTTGCAGCTGGCTTCGATAGGCATTAAGTACATCAGCCGATTTAAATGTGCACTCAGATTTATCAAGCAACATACTAAATAGTTTATTTAGGCCCGCAATACCCGGTAGGTTTTCGGTTCCCGAACGCATACCGCTTTCTTGACCGCCACCGGCAATAAAAGGCGTATATGCACTGCCTTCACGAATGTATAAAAAGCCAATACCTTTAGGCGCATACAGTTTATGCCCAGAAAAAGGTGCGTAATCTATGGTTGTGTCACTCAATGTTAACGCTTGCTTACCTAATGCTTGAACGCAATCAACCATCCACGACACATCATTGTTGCGACCACGAATTGTGCGTTCAATAGCATTTAAGTCTTGATATACGCCCGTTTCGTTATTAACCGCCATAGTGCAGATCATCAACGCGTTGTTAATATGCTTTGCTATAAAATCTAAGTCTAAAATACCATTACTATCTACAGGAATAGCTAACACTTGTGCATTGATTTCGAGCACACTGTTCCAATGTTTTAACGTGTTTGGGACCGCTTTATGCTCTGTCGCGCCGTATAACAGCACAGGGTTTTTAATCGGATTTTTTTTAGCGTTAATAAGCGTAGAGACCACCGCAGTTTGAATACCTTCGGTCGCACCAGAGGTAAATAAAATATCACCACTGTTTGCACCAATAACCGTGCGTGCTTTTTGGCGTGTTTGTTCTAATAAATGCTTTGCTTGAATACCTGTAATATGAGGGCTGGATGGATTACCAAAACAAATTTGCATGGTATGAGAAACAACATCAGCAATACAAGGCAATACTGGCGTTGTTGCGTTTGCATCAAGGTAAACTTGTTTTACTGGCTCATCGTGCAATAAAAACTCAGACATTAAAAAACGCACCTTATTACTAAAAAATATATCTTATTCCCAATAGTACATAAATTTTAGGGGAATGAGTAATAATCAATTAGCACTAGTGGTGCGTTTACTATTCTTTTTTATACTAAAAATCCATTATGCGAGCTCTTTAGTGAGCTCTTCATGGGTTGATGACCAAGCTGTTATTAGCGCTTTTACTAACGAAGCCAGAGGGATTGCAAAAAACACCCCCCAAAAGCCCCATAACCCACCAAAAAATAGCACCGCTACAATTATAAACACGGGATTTAAATCAACCGCTTCAGAAAAAAGTAATGGGACAAGCACGTTACCGTCTAACGCCTGAATAATTCCGTAAATAATTAAAATAGTCCAAAACTGGGTTTCTAATCCAAATTGAAATAAGGCCACAGCTGCAACAGGAATAGTCACAAGCGCCGCCCCTACAAACGGGATCAACACCGAAAAGCCAACAAGTACACCCAGTAGCGCCGCATAACGTAAATCTAAGACCGTAAACGCAATAAATGAAACACCGCCTACAATCAAAATTTCAAACACTTTACCACGAATATAATTCATGATTTGTTGGTTCATTTCATTCCATACTTGTAAAATCAAACGTCGCTGTTGAGGGATCAATTTAGCTACGCTTCCTGTCAGTTCTAACTTATCTTTGAGCATAAAAAACACAAGTAGAGGCACAAGTACTAAATAAATCAGCCAAGCTACGACATCTTTTAAAGACGTTAACGAAAACGACAGCAAAACTTGACCAAACTCAATAACTTTAGTCTCAACCGTTGCAACAATTGCTTGTACTTGTTCAAGATTAATTAAACGTGGGTATTGCTCGGGTAAAGCCATTAAATAAGACTTACCTTGCTCAACCATATGAGGCGTTTCTTGCACCAAGTTACTCGTTTGCTTCCAAAGCACAGGGCCAATAACCAAAATAAGCGTGAGCATAATGCCGGTAAATATTAGCATCACAATGACGGTTGCTGTAAATCGTTTTAAACCAAAACGTTCTAGATGTATAACGGGCCAATCAAGTAAATAAGCAATAACCAAAGCCACCAACACTGGAACAATTAACGAGCCAAAAAAGTACAACAAGGCAACAGAGGCCAATAACAAAAATAATAAGGTAACCGAATGAGGATCCGAGAACTTCCTTTCGTACCATGTTTTTACATATTCAAACATGTAATGGCTCCACTAATAACAACCCGTGTTGTTTATTTAAATTATAACGATAAGAATTCTTTTTCAAAAATCGTTCTATATCATTTATGTCTTCATTATTATTTAAACTAAAAATAATACTTTGTTTTAACGATGATGCTTTACGTAACCCTAATTTAAACTGAATAAATTGTTGAGGGCATTTGTAAATGCGTAAATTTTCTTTCAACATGCCCACATTTCCAATGTGTTAAATGAATAATAAGCGGTATAACCTCACTCTAATAACGTATAATACTAATTTGCTTAAATATGGCATCAATTTAGCGATAAAAAATTATATCTAGTTATTCTAAAATAAAAATTTTATCGACGTGATTTAATACATTAAACTATTTAAATACTTGTGCCTAATTGGTATAAGATGCGAACAAATGTAACTTTTTCTTAAAACAACCTCCGCAATGGTTTATCCTTATACCATAGTTAGCTGTAAGGACCGATTAATGCCCAGCCCTCATAATAAAGCGCACCTTCCAAGTAATCCAACACTCAAAGACATTAATTTTTTTAAAAAACAAATTAATTGGGGAGATCTCGCACCGTTTTACCATCTCGTTGCGTCATCAATTAGCGAATCCGAGGGTATTTTAGAGCATGGGTTTGATAATGCGGTTAAAAGATTACTTGATAAACGTAATTGGAATACAGACTTAGTCGATGGTCAGGAAGTCAACCCTGGTGACATGCATAACCAAAGTAAACCTCGTATAAACCTTCACCGCGTTTTCACTGACAGAGGGTTTGAACTGTGGGCTCAGCCTTATTCCACAGAAGAAATAACGGATCACTATATAAGGGGAAGCAACTTTATAGATTTTAAAGAATGGGACCCGCTTGTAATGAAAAACTTGATCCGCATAAACCAGCTGCATACATTTATTGGCTTTTATTTTAAAACCGGCGATAAAGCCGATAAAGCGCTTATTTTACATGCTCATAAAGTAGTAAATAGAATTATTGCTTTTTTACAACGCGAATTGAACGTTGTAAAGCTCGATGGTGTCACAATAAAAGAACTATACCAATCTTATGAAAAAGACAGTCATGAAAATGACGATAAAATAAGTACAAATGCCCTTAGTAAATCGGTTAATAAGGAATAAAATGCAACTAAAATCAGCCTTTACCGCGCTATGCAGTGCCGTGATCACATTTAGCTTATTAGTCAGTGAGCCTTTAAAAGCACAAACTAATTTCACGCTTCCCGATTTAGGCACATCTGCATTACAAGCTCTTCCGCTCGAAAAAGAGCGTGCTATTGGCGAAGTGATGATGATGCAAATACGCGGCTCTTCTCCTGTAATTAACGACCCTGTGCTTGATGAATACTTAACAACGATTGGTCGCAAGCTTGTTGCTAACGCGAATGATATCCGTTTTCCGTTTTCGTTTTTTTGGATAAATAATACTGAAATAAACGCATTTGCGTTTTACGGCGGGCACGTTGGCGTTCATACAGGTTTAATTGCGCAAGCTGATAACGAAAGTCAGTTCGCTTCGGTCCTTGGTCACGAAATTGCCCATGTAACCCAGCGCCACTTGGCGCGTAGAATTCAACAACAACAGGATAATAGCGCATTGACGATTGCGGGTATGATTGCCGGTATATTAGCAACTGTTGTGGCACCCGATGCAGGTATTGCTATTATTTCAGCAAGTCAAACGCAATCTGCTTTTAGCCAATTAACACATAGCCGCTCGGCTGAGCAAGAAGCAGATCGTATCGGTATGCAAACGCTTAATAATGCAGGTTTTGATGCACGTGCATCCAGTGAATTTTTAACCAAACTAGCTGCGCAAATTCGATACAAGTATAAGCCACCTGCTTTTTTGCTAACTCACCCATTACCAGAGAGTCGTGTATCTGATGTACGCTTACGTGCAGAACAATTTCCTATGCGTCGCTTACCTGCCAGCCTCGATTTTGATTTAGCCAAAAGCCGAGTGATTGCCCGTTACGATAACAAGCCAGAAGATGCTGAATCTTTATTTAGAAAATTAATGCGTGAAGAAAGTTACCATAACGTTGCACTAGAATACGGTTTAGCTATTAGCCTACTGGATCAAGATAAATTAGATGAAGCGCAGCCTATTTTAGATAAGTTATTAAAAAACGATCCTAAAAATCTTTTTTATATCGATACTAAAACCGATTTATTTATCGCTCAAAAAAACGCGGCTGAAGCGGTTACATTTTTAGCCGAACGCAACAAATATCGTCCTAACAATCAAGTTATTACACTTAACTATGCCAATGCAGCACTTGAGGCAGAACAATATGAGCTGGCAGAAAATATACTTAAAAGTTTTTTACTTGAAAAGCCAGAGCACAGCTTAGGAAAGCAGCTACTTGCCGATGCTTATCAAAAACAAGATAAACTCGCGGCGTATCATGAGGCGAATGCCGATGTTTTATCGCAATATGGGGCATACTTAAAAGCTGCTGATGAAATCCAAAAAGCACTTAACTTCGTAGAGCCTACAGAGCTTATAAAACAGCAACGATTAAAAGCATTACTTACCCAATACCGTCGTTTACAAAAAGAGCTTGCAAGACTTTAAGTCTGCAAGCACTTGCCCTAAAATAGACGCAACTCACACTTTGGATACATTTTATGTCTGTTACCCTTTATCATAATTCGCGTTGCTCTAAATCACGTGAAACGCTTGCTTTATTACAAAATAATTCTATTGAGCCGACAATTGTCGAATATTTAAAAACACCATTAACTCATCAACAAATAACAACACTTATTAGTCAGCTTGGTTTTTCATCAGCCCGTGATTTAATGCGCACCAAAGAAGATGATTACAAATCACTTAATTTAAAAGATGAAACAAGTGAAAACGCACTAATTAATGCAATGGTGCAAAATCCAAAGCTTATTGAACGCCCTATTGTCGTCAATAATAATAAAGCAGCAATTGGACGCCCGCCAGAAAACGTACTAAGCGTTTTATAATGAGTACAACCATAGTGGTACTTTATCACTCAAGCCATGGCTCCGTTGAAGCCATGGCTCATGAAATAGCTGAGTCGATAGAGCAACAAGGCGCTACCGCCTTGCTGCGTACGTTTGTGGCTAAAAACGCGCATGATATAGTGATCTCCAAAGAAGACTTGATAAACTGCGATGGGCTTGCCTTTGGTACACCAACACGATTTGGCATGATGGCCTCCCAAGCAAAAGCGTTTTGGGAAACCACCAGTGATCTATGGCTAAAAGGTCAATTAATAGATAAACCCGGCTGTGTATTTTCATCATCAAGCAGTATGCATGGGGGGAATGAAGCCACTTTACTTAATCTATCGCTGCCATTACTGCATCACGGCATGATGTTACTTGGGGTGCCTTACGATGTCCCTGAGCTGCTAGCCACGCAAACAGGCGGCACGCCCTACGGTGCGAGTCATGTTGCTGGAAGCAGTAACTGCGCTCAGCTAAGCAAAGACGAAATTAAAATATGCCAAAGCGTAGGTAAGCGCCTCACAAAAATTGCGAGAAAACTTCAATGAATACAGCCCAAAACCCAGCTAAAAAGCCCATTACAATTAAATTTCAACGCACTGCGATAGTTGGCTATATCGGACTGTTTATTTTAATGCCACTGTGGATGTATGTTGTCCCCCCTCAAGAAGGCCCAGTCGACTTAATATCTCTGCTTTTGCCTATTATTCCGCTATTGTTGCCTCTTAGAGGAATAATTAAAGACAATACATACACGTATGCTTGGGCAAACTTTATTGTCATGCTGTATTTTATTCATGGACTTACCATGCTCTGGGTTGCTCCTGATGAGCTAATATGGGTTTTATTGGAACTGGTATTTGCATCAGCGATGTTTATTGGCTGTACGTATTACGCTAGACATCGCGGACAAGAGCTAGGTTTGAAAATTCGTAAACTTAAAGAAGAACTTGCTGAAGAAAAAGCGGCAAATGAGCATAATACTCATTAAGTTAGACCGGCTCTTTATACTGAACTAAAAATAAAAAACACGCTTACATTAATTTAAGCGTGTTTTTTATTGTACCAACTCACTAAGATGACTCTGTTTTAAAAAGTAATCTAATACCAATCTGCTTATATGTGGGGTCTATTTAACGTTAAGAAAATCACGCTAGAACTAGGCAAAAATTTTTGTATCTAGTTGTTTTAAATAAAAAATTTTTAACGACGTTATAGTACAATTTAATTCGTTAAATTGATCAAAAATTTATGGATCTTGGTAT
>NZ_PNDU01000102.1:0-22597 GCF_005886635.1 Pseudoalteromonas sp. S558
CTATAATAGATCACTAATTTAATGCAATTGGTATTAATAAAGTAACACTTTCAAACTTTATTTGTACAGTCAGCCATTGTTTATATAAATGAATTGCATAAAAAAACCCGCCACCTGATTGCTCAAGTTGCGGGTTTTTTAGGGTTTTTAGATAACGAATCTAAAAACCGTTATTGGTGGAGCTGGGGGGATTTGAACCCCCGTCCGAAAAGCCTCGACCGTCGGTACTACATGTTTAGTATCGTCATTTAATTAACCTTTAGATCTCGGACGAACACGATAAATAAAGGCGAGGCCGCTTAGTTTTAGCGCTTCAACCCCGGCCAGGGTTTCCGTCGCGATCAGGTGTTAGGGTGACACTCCAAAATCCAGTCCACAAGAATACATGGAAGGAGCGCTAGCTAGCCTAAGCTGCTAGAGAGTAGTTATCGTCGTTTGCGATTACTTTAGGTTGCGGCTGTTTAACGAGGCAAACCGCACCTCGACATGCACCTTGGGCGTCTTGAATTCCGTCGAATCCTAATCAGCCCCTGAATTAGTAAACTCAATTCAGAGCGTGCGAGCAGTATAACTGAGTAAAGTGCTGATACTCAAGGGGTAACACACTTTTATTTTAGTTATTATAGAAACTGCGTATTAAACACACATTCTCGCCCTATATCACAAAGCGCTTAAACAACATTTGCTTAACATAACAACGCTGTTATGCTCAAATAGAGAGCTATTTAGTGTAATAAAAAATAAACGCGTTGAATACTATAAAAATAATACACATATTGAGTGGGGAATAAATGAATGTCGGTTTTTTCATTTGATGAAAAAACAGGGAGTTTGTCTTTAATAAAGCACCCTGTCGATAGTGGTTTTCCGGCCAGTGGCACAGAGCTAATCGAGTTATTTGAACAATCTTCATATTGTGATTTAGAGGTTATTTCAGCCAATATAGGCAAGCTTTTTGCACAAAGTGAAAATTATCAAGAAGAGTCGCTAGTCATTGCTAAGGCTATTAACGCGTCTATTGTTATTAATATTGATGAAAAAAATATGCTTGCAGAGGCGACTATCACGACAGCGAAAGGGGGAGCCTTACTATCGATGGAAGACGCACAAAAAGCGCTTGCCGACGTTGGTGTAAAAAAAGGGGTTAGCCCCAGAGCGCTTGATACATTTTTAGGTCAACAACTTGAGCAACCAGCTGGTAGCGTGTATAGCGCCATAGTTGCCCACGGACGAAACCCTAAAAAAGGCAGTGACGCAAAATTTGTTCGCTTATGCTCAACAGCTCAAGACCGTGTTCTTAGCCCACAGGCTACAGAAGGCGGCAAAGTTGATATGAAAGATCTCGGTGCCATTATCACCGTTAAACCGGGTATGGCGTTAATGCAGCGCGTAGCTGCAACTTATGGTGAAGATGGCTACACGGTGTTTGGGGATTTAATACCAGCAAACCCTGGAAACGAATACCAACTACAGCCTTTTGAAGGCACGAAAATTGATCCCAACAATCCAAACATGTTAATTGCAGATAGCAAAGGTGTGCCTGTTGCCCTTCCCCATGGTATGCGTGTTGATGATGTTTTATGTTTTGATAATGTGGATGTTAGCACTGGACATGTTGACTTTGATGGCAGTGTTATTATTAGTGGTGATATTAAAGATGGCATGCGCGTAAAAGCAAATGGCGATATTACTGTCTTAGGATTTGTTGAGTCTGGCATCGTTGAAAGTAAAAGTGCTGTAACAATTATGCAAGGTGCGATTGGCCGAAAACGTGAAAACGATGATGCTTTTACATGCCAAATTATAGCCCAGCGAACAATTTCGATTACTTATGCACAGTACTGCGATATAAAAACAGAGCAAGATCTATTTATTGAGCGCCAAGCTCTTCATTGCGATTTAAGTGCTCGGCGGTTAATACGTGTTGGTAAAGCAGATGATCCTCAGGGGAAGATTATAGGCGGCAATATTTTAGATGCAATTCGCGTTGAAACTGGTGAATTAGGCGCTCCTGCGGGTATAAAAACGCGCGTCTTATTAGCGCAAAACTGGTTCGAACTTCGTGATAAACAAATCCAGATTGCTGACTTTGAAAAAATACTGGCGAGTAAATCCGCGTCATTAGAACAAGCGCGAGACAAAGCAAAAAAAATACCATCAGCTGCCCAACGACAATTATTTTTAGATAAAATAACGGCCAATGAGCAGCAAATACAAACCCGCGCAGCAAATGTTCAGCGACAAAAAAAGCTTATTAAACAAAAGATAGCTCGGCTATTAGCAACGAGCCGCTTAAAGGTTAATGAGCTAATGTACTCAGGCGTAGAGCTTAAAATAGCGAAAGAGACTATGCAGTTTGCCCGTATTTATCCGCCCCATTTGATTCACCTAAGCGAAGGCAAAATTACTCTGTCGTTTTAGTGCTCTCATTAGTATCATCTGCTTGTGGCTCGTCATCGTTATCCTGAGCTTCTGCTAATGGCCAACCACCCAACTGCTGCCAACGATTTACGATAAAGCAATATAGTTCAGCAGTACGCTCTGTATCGTAAAGTGCTGAATGCGCTTGGCTATTATCAAATTCAATACCTGCAGCACGGCATGCTTTAGCCAGTACAGTTTGCCCTAAGGCTAATCCTGCAAGTGTTGTTGTATCAAAACTGACAAACGGATGAAACGGCGTACGTTTAATATTATTACGCTCTATTGCTGCATTTAAAAAACCATGATCAAACGCGGCGTTATGCGCCACTATTACTGAGCGCTGGCACCCTGCTGCTTTTTGTGCTTTGCGCACAACTTTACAAATTTCTTTTATTACTTCGTCTTCAGCGACAGCACCACGCAGTGGTGAGAATGGATCTATACCGTTAAATTCTATAGCAGCTTGTTCTATATTAGCGCCTTCAAAAGGCTCAACATGAAAATGCACTGTATGATCTATGCTAAGCAATCCTTCGTTATCCATTTTTAAAACAGAAACAGCTATTTCTAATAAAGCGTCGGTATTTTTGTTAAACCCTGCTGTTTCAACATCAATAACCACTGGGAAAAAGCCGCGAAAGCGTTTTGCGAAAAGTGTTTGCTCAGTATTTGCCATAGTATTCTTGGTTTGTAGGTATAAGCCCTCTATTATGTCAAAAGTGAGGGCCTTTCGGCTAGTCACTTACTCGATTAATTATGCCTTAAATTATAGGCATACAATTTGCTTTAAAGTTATAGCTAGCTGAGTGTTATTTACTTTAACTGTAATGGCACTGCATTTTGCCAAATTATTGGCATGCCCGATTTACTGGAGAATACCCCATGAAGTTTAAGTTGTTATTTATTAGCCTGTGTATTTGTGAGGTACTGTTAAACAATAGTGCCGATGCTGCTATGCGCCAATATACTGCAAACCAAGATAATTCGAATTGGAATGTAGTTAAAACAACTCGCTTACAATGCCAATTAAATCATGAAGTTCCATATTATGGCGAGGCCGTATTTAAAGCATCCGCTAGCAAAAACAAAAATCTAACCTTTAATTTAGACATGGTTGTACGCCCAGACAATTATTCAATTGCAGGGTTAAAAGCGGTTCCCCCTTCTTGGCGTGCTGGTTTGCCTGCTCGTGATATTACCAACATGAAGTTACTTAAAAAGTTTGATGGCGAACTTGATAATAGCATCTCGTGGGAAATGCTGACCGAGCTTGAGAAAGGCTTCTACCCTACTTTTTACTACCAAGACTGGCAAAACAGTACCGATAAAATTGCCGTTGGCTTATCAAGTGTAAACTTTAAACAAGCGTACTGGGCATTTCTACAATGCCGTGATGAATTGCTTCCTTACAGTTTTGAAGATATTTCATTTACAGTTATGAACTATAAATCAAACAGCAGTAAATTAACAAAATCATCGCAACAACGCCTAGATCAAATTGCTGAGTATTTAAAAAATGACGCAACAATTGAATCGATTAGTATTGATTCGTATACAGATAGCTATGGCGGACGTTGGAATAACTTAGATCTTTCGCGTAAACGTGCAAAAACAATAAAAGACTATATGGTGAGTTTAGGTGTTGATGAAGCCAAAGTAAAAACAACGGGTTTGGGCGAAAAACGTTTTGTAGACAGCAACGACAACATTTTAGGACGAGATAAAAACCGTCGTTTGATTATTCAAATAGCTAAAATGTAGTCGCTAACAGCACTTTAGCTTTTAGCGTGTTGCTTATTACGCTTTAAATATTTATCACCAAATTGAAACACACCTAGGCTTATTAAAATAATAACAGCACCAATAATAAGCTCGGTACTAAGTGCTTCATTGTTAAGCCATGCACCAAGCCCCAGTGCAAAACTCGGTGTAATGAGCGTTGTTAAAGCAACCGTACTGGCATTTAAGTTTTGTAATACATGAAAGTAAGCAAGTGCCCCAATAAGTGAGCCAAATATACCTAAATAACCAATAGACCAAAGCGACTTTGCACTCCAATTATCTATCTGTAACTCACCATCAACTAACCACCAAGCGATAAAAAATAACGGCGTTACAAACACCAATGCGCCAAACGTGGTCGCCATTGGGTGAATGGCTATTTGTACACGCTTTATCATCACACCACTTAAACTAAAAAAGCACACCGCCATAAATACATACAACAACCCAAGTCCTTGTGTTTGCGAATGTTGAATTTGGTTATAACTGACAAAATATAAACCAATTAATGCACATGCCAATGCCATTAGCTTAATAGGGCTAAACCTAGCTTCATTTAGCAATTGTTGTGCAAGTAATCCCGACAAAATAGGTGCTAAGCCAAACATGAGTGAAATAATGCCCGAAGGAACTGTTTTAGCCGCCATATAACTCAATAACATGCCACCAAAAATACCGATGCTCGAATAAAAATAAAGTAAGCACGCATTTTTACTCCAAGGCACTCTAATATTGGTAACAGCAACAATTAAACCACCTAAAAATAAGCCCACCAGCATACGCATTAGCACCGCAAGTGTAGGCGACACAGTTTCGCTACTCCATACAATACCAAGTGGTGTAGTAGACCATATTAGAACCATTAAAAAGTACGATGCTTTAATTGGCACGTTTATTCCTGAGTTATGAATTAGCATAAATGATAAACAAATTATACCGTTAAACTGTTGCACTTTAACGTATTTAATTGTGTTTCATCAGTTAAAACACGCTAAAAAATACAGTTGTAAATTGAAAGTTACATTTTAATTGCAGCCTTTTACCACAAAACTATTTCAGTTTTGAGCAACTAGTTATATCGTGCATACCTCTCTCGGATTATCAGGGTTATTAAGTGCTTAAAAATAAAACAATAGGTAGCATGTTAATTGTTGCAGGAACAACCATTGGAGCCGGAATGCTGGCGCTTCCAATCGCTTCAGCTGGTTTAGGTTTTACCACTGCGCTTGCGCTCATTGTGTGTAGTTGGTTGCTTATGACCTACACCGCATTGCTCATGTTAGAACTACATCAGTACGCACCACGAGACGCAACTTTAAATACGTTGGCTAAATTATGGCTTGGTAAAAAAGGTCAATATATTGCTAATTTTTCAATGATATTTTTATTTTATGCTTTGTGTGCTGCGTATATAGCAGGAGGTGGGGTGCAGCTGCAAGATCGTATAAATTCAGGATTTAACACAAATATTGCACCACAACTTGGCTCTGTCATATTAGCAATTGTTATTGCAAGCGTAGTGACGCTAGGAACGAGTAAAGTCGATAAATTTAATAGGGTATTGTTTACAATAAAAATTATTGTATTAGGTAGCTTGTTTTATATGCTTTCACCTTATGTGCAAGGTAAACACCTATTAGAAATGCCTGTAGAGCAAGGCTTACTCCTTTCTGCTATTCCCGTTATATTTACCTCATTTGGGTTTCATGGCTCGATACCTTCGATTGTTAAATATGTCGGCCTTGACATAAAAGTGCTGCGTAAGGTTATGATTGCAGGTGCAGCACTTCCGTTGGTTATTTATATTTTTTGGCAATTATTAAGCCAAGGTATTATGAGTCAAGCAAACTTGCTTAACAGCGAAGGGCTCAGTGGCTTTGTAGAAAGTGTGGCGGGCATTGCTCATAACCCCAATGTAGCAATTGCTGTTAAATTATTTGCTGATCTAGCCCTTGCCACTTCATTTTTAGGCGTAAGCTTAGGTTTATTCGACTTTTTTGCTGATGCATTTAAAAAAGGGGATAATAAAACAGATCGCATTAAAACAGCATTTATTACCTTTATTCCCCCCTTAGGATTTGCATTATTTTATCCTCAAGGATTTATTATGGCACTCGGTTACGCTGCAATTGCATTAGTGGTGCTTGCCGTATTTTTACCTGTAGCGATGGTGTATAAACAACGCATGTCATCAGATAAAACAGGTTATAAAGTAAGGAGCGGTAATATAGGCCTTGGAATAGCGGCCGTATGCGGGATAACAATTATAGCAGCGCAGTTTATGCAAATGGCAGGCGTTATTCCTGCAATTGGGTAACACTGCACTCTAATAACTGGGGCCTGTTTATCTTTCGAGGTTAAATTTTCAGCAGACTGTTTGGTATTTACGCGTTGTTAAATACAACGCATAAATCCCAAATAAAGGCTGCCCATGTTTAACATGGATCAAAAAACAATGGACTTTCCTCGACCTGACGCCTCAGACGCCGCATCTAGCTTACCGTTTTTATTAATAATGACGTTTAGATCACCAAAGTGGCGTTCATCAATAACATAGCCCATTTTTACAAGCTCAGCTTTTACCTTCGCGCTTAAACCCGCATGCATTCTAATCACGTTTTTAGGCCACAATTGATGATGAAACCTTGCGCTGTTAACAACATCTGCTGCGTTCATATCAAACTCAACAGCGTTTAATATTGATTCATATACAGAGCTAATAATTGTTGTACCACCAGGCGAACCGGTTACCATTTTAACCGTATTATTTTTAAGTAATATTGTAGGCGTCATAGAGCTAAGCATACGCTTATGTGGCTGAATTTCGTTTGCTTTACCTCCAATAGCACCAAACACATTCATTACCCCAGGTTTTGCACTAAAATCGTCCATTTCATTATTTAAAATAAACCCAGCACCTTCAACCACAACTCCGCTACCAAAACCTAAGTTAATTGTGGTTGTATTGGCAACTGCATTGCCCATTTTATCAACAATTGAAAAATGCGTAGTCTGCTCGCTTTCTTTAAGGCCTGGCTTAATGCTTTCTGTGTTTGAAATGGCCGTTAACGAAATATCGTTACTACGGTTTTTAAGGTAATTTATATCTGTTAGCGCTGTTACTGGCACATTAAAAAAGTCAGGATCGCCTAAGTATTCAGCCCTATCGGCAAACACGCGTTTACCTATTTCTGCGAGTAAATGAACGTACTGCGTTGAGTTGTGTGCAAGACCATTATTTGGCTTTTTCAACTCGTACATTTTAAGCCATTGCAAAATAGCAATACCGCCCGAACTTGGCGGTGGAGAAGTAAGTACTTCATAACCATTCCACTTTACTTTTATAGGCACTCGAGACTTAGCGGTGTAATTTTTTAAATCATCCTGATCAATAATACCACCATGTTGATGCATAAATTTTGCAATAATATTGGCTGTTTCACCTTTATAAAAACCATCTTGTCCGTTATCGCGGATACGCTTGAGGGTGGTCGCAAGCTCTGGTTGTTTAAATACTTTATTCGCTTTTACATCAATAAAATATTTTTCAAAGTTTACATTTATTTTTTGCTCTTTTAGATGGGCTATATAATGGCTAACACCTTTTGCTAATTTAGGAGGCACGACAAAACCTTGTTCAGCTAAAGCCACTGCTGGCTGCACTAATGTTTTCCAAGGCAGTGTGCCGTGGCGCTTATGTGCAAGCCACATACCGGCAACACTACCAGGTACACCACTGGCGCTAATGCCATAAATAGATTTATTAGTAATTACATCACCTTTATCGTTTAAATACATATCACGATAAGATGCCTTTGGTGCAGTTTCTCTGTAGTCGATAAAATCGCCCTGCCCACCTTTTTGGATAAGCATAAAACCACCACCGCCAATATTACCTGCCTCAGGTAACGTTACCGCAAGTACAAATTGCGCCGTTATAGCCGCATCAATAGCATTACCACCTTGATCTAAAATACTCTTAGCGGCATCTGCACTAAATGCATCAGGCATTGCTACAGCACTTTGAGATAATGGCTTTGCTGAGAGATTAAACGCACTGAGTTGTAAAATAAATACGCTTTTAGCAATAAGCGTACTTCTAGATAAAAATAGTCCCATCGAACATCCTTAAATTATTATTTATAGCAATCTGCTTTTAAATACCAAGTAATCATCACACAATTTGTTAATTTATACATTTTGAATAATGCACTGAAGGCACATCGCCACTTTCTTCTTTTTGTATATAATTTTTAATAAATTGCATGCCTAGTTTCTCCATCACCTTAATAGAAGCTTGATTGTTTTTATTCGCTGTCGCACTAATTTTTTTTATATCTGGCTGCTTCGCTATTTCATTAAACATGAGGCTGGCAGCTTCTGTAGCATAGCCGTTTCCCCAGCTTTCTTGCTTTAAACGCCAACCAATTTCAATATCACTAAAATCAGGTAATTCACTAAATAAGTCCATTGGCTTTACAAGTATGTAGCCAATAAAAACATTACTTTGTTTTATTGTTATCTCCCATAGCCCCCAACATGTATGTTCGTATAGCTGTGGGCCTGTGCCTTCATGCATTAATTTTAAATTTAATCGTTCTGTTCCGAGTACGTTCATTTTCATTGTTTTACAATTAGCCCTGAATTAATAATTAGTCTTTAAAGGGAATAACACATGAACAAATTAGCAGGTTTAGCTTTATTGGGCACCTTAATTACGTTAACTGGTTGTGAAGACGCCAATGAAGTAAAAGAAGATGCAAAAGAAAAAAGCGCGCAAATGCAAGAAAAGCTTGGTGATGCGTGGGATGATGTAAAAGAGACTACAAACGATTTAAAAAATGATGAGTCGTTAAATGAACTATTAGAACAAAGTAAAGCTATGGGCCTAGACATGTACGATGATGGCAAAGAAATTGCTGTTGAGGCATGGGTAAAAAGTAAAGAAGCCGCTGGCGAATTAACTGAAAAAACAAAGCAAAAAGCACAAGAAATTGCTGACGAAATTGAACAAGCTCGTCAAGCTCACAAAGAAGGTTAATCTTCCTACTTTAAATAAAAAAGGTAAGCCTAGGCTTACCTTTTTTGTTTAATCGCAGCGCTATTAAAGTACTTCGATTTTAACGACTAAAATAGCGCTTAATGAGGCTTTTATAAAAAGCTAGAAACCTCTAATTTAACGCTATTGATATTATTTATAATTCAAAGTCTTTTTTGAATTTTAAGCCAAATTCACTTCGGTCATTACTGCGCATTACACCAACAAAACCTGATTGCTGTAAACGGCCTACGTCGTACACTTCATTTAATACGTTCTCACCATAAAGCGTTACTTCCATATCGCCATACGGGTTAGTGTAAGAGATATTAAAACCCACTAATTCACGAGAATCGATTGTTTCACTTTGGTTATAAACCGACTGCCCTTGCATATCACTACGGTATGAGTAATTAGCATTTAACGCCAAAGTGCCGCCATTGTTTAAATCCATAAAGTAAGATGGAGCAACCATTACAGTCCAGCGTGGAGTTAAAGCGGGTGAATCGCCTTTGCCAATGCCTTGTACACCTTGTGCAACATCAGTAATTTCAGAATCAAGATAACCTACAGCGCTGCGAATAGTGAAGTCATCTGTGATAGCAACCGTTGTTTCAAGCTCAATACCTTGCGCTTTAGATTGGCCGGCATTTTCTACAATAGTTACAAAGCCGCCACCCGCAGTAGGATCTGAGAATGGCAGTGCTAAATCAGTGTAATCGGTAACAAATACAGCAAGCATCATAGATACATTTTCATGCACTTGCCCTTTTAAACCAATCTCGTAGTTAACCGCTTTCGTTTCATCAAAAGAAGTAAATTGATCTGGGCCACCAAATGGACGCGGTGGGAAACCACCAGTTTGATAGCCTTTTTGAATTTGACCATACACGTTCATATTACTACTGAGCTGATATGATGCGTTGATATCCCATGTTATAGCGTCAAAATCTGCAGTTACGTATTTACGTGCAGGAAATGATGGGAAAATAGCATTCGCATCTTTCTCATCCTGAGAGTAACGTAAACCACCACCAAGCGTTAAGTCATTAGTTAAGTCGTAGCTTGCATTGATATAAGCTGCGTAAGAGTTAGTTTCTTGGTTTATTTCAAAACTACCGTAACCACCAAATGATGGTGTTACGCCATCATTTAATAAACCATTTGGTGTATTAAATGGGCTAAATACAAATGGACCAGAACGTGTAAAGCCGTCTTCATTAAAGAAATAAAGACCTGATACAAAATCCATATTATCAAACGTCGCGTTTAACTGTACTTCAAAAGAATACTGATCTGCACCGCCTTCTTCTGGAAACTCTGATAAATTAAGTGGTGAAGCGTCATCATCAAGTCCACCTTCGTATTCTGAAGTACGGTAACTTGAGATAAATTTTGCCGTGTATGTATCATTAATAGCCCAATCAGCCGTGAATGATGTGCCCCAACCCGAGTAAGATGTTGATTCAATACCGGCAACCGTTGTGCCTAAATCATCAGGGTTTGATGGAATTAAATCTTGCGTTAGTAATGGAAAGTCACCATTGAAAACGTTATTAGGGTCCAGTGGCTCAGTTAATTCAATTGTATATGGCGATTGGCCTGACTCGTTATCAACACCATCTAAAGAGAATGTAAATGCCAAGTCGCTATTTGCTTGCCACTTAAGTGCAACGCGGCCACTAAGCTCTTCTTCTTCACCTATTTCTTTTTCTGGATTAGCAAGGTTTACCGCTTTACCTACACCATCACGTGTTTTGTAAGCTGCACTTGCAGACATACTTAAATCATCTGTTAATGTATTATTAAAATATACATCACCAGCAATACGACCACGGCTACCTACTTTTGCGGTTGTGGTAATAATCCCCTCATCACCTGGCTGTTTTGTTATTACGTTTACAGCACCACCGAGTGTATTTCGCCCGTATAGCGTACCTTGTGGTCCACGTAAAATTTCAACGCGTTCAACGTTCGGTAATGATAGGTTAGAGCCCATTTGGCGGCCTAAATAAACACCATCTAAATAAACACCTACACCAGGATCCGTTGTAATAATGTGATCTTGCAGACCAATACCACGAATAAATACAGAAGCATGAGCAGAATTACCCACGCCGTAACGCGTGATATTTAAGTTAGGTACATATTTGCCAATATCTTCTAGGTTACTCATATTGGCTTTATCTATTAGGTTTGCACCAATTGATGTAATAGCGGTTGGAGATTCAAATAAGCTTTCAGTACGTTTACGAGCTGTTACTTCGATTTTTTCAAATGCATCTTGTTTTGCTGTTGTTTTGGTTTCTTCAGCATTTACAGAGGCTGTTAGTGCAGCAAGTATTGCGAGACTTAACTGTGAGAGGTTGCGTAATTTCAAAATGTTCTCCAAAGGATACCGTGTGATTGGTTATGCGTTTATATTTAGATAATATAAATTTCAGGCATAAAAAAAGACGCTAAAAGCATCTTTCCTCTGGAAGGGTATTGTATGACATTATTGTGAATAAATGTATTAATAATTTCAATCAGCGTACAAAAACTTAAAATGCACACATACGTTTTCACTTATTTGCTCAGTGATTATCCATTTATTTCCATAGTACTAAAAAATAAATTAGCTTATTTATTAGATAATTATTGTTTTAACTCTATAATGCATAAGGAATCAACACTTAATAATAAATAGGAACTACATATGAAAAAGCTATCTGTAGCAGTAGCAATATGTGCAGCACTAGCAACGAGTTATGCTAATGCTGAAGTAAGAATTAATGGCTTTGCATCAATAGTTGGCGGAAAAAGTCTCGAAGATGATCGTGGTCGTTATGGCTATGATGATGACATTTCATTTAAAAATGAAAGTGTGTTTGCACTGCAAATATCCGCCGATTTACAAGAAAAACTAAGTGCAACAGCGCAAATTGTAGCTCGTGGTAATAATGATTTTGATGCCGAATTTGAGTGGGCTTACTTAACTTATGAATTTAATGATGAGTTACAATTAAGCGCTGGTAAAATGCGTGTGCCTTTTTACCGTTATTCTGACTTTATTGATGTAGGTTATGCATACCGTTGGGTACGTCCACCTGAATCAGTATACAGCATCCCATTTTCTACTTATGAAGGGTTAAGCTTACTTTATAATTCGCAACTTGGTGACTGGGATTCTACAGTACAAGTCATTTATGGTAGCTTCGATGGTGAAATTGAGACCGTCACTTACCATGATAAAGCAGAGTTAAACGACATCGCTGGTATCAACTGGACGTTATCTTATGACTGGTTTAGTGCACGTGCAGCTTATTTAATTGCAGATACATCAATAGCGCTTGGTCAAAATGATCCAGATGATTTATCTGGTGCTCAAATTAATGCGCTTGAAAACGTACTACGTCAAAGTGGGCTTACAGAACTAGCTGATGATCTTGATATTAATGAAGACGATGGCACGTTTATTGGCGTTGGTTTTTCTATTGATTATAACAATGTGTTATTTGATGCCGAGTATACTCAATTTGAAGTTGAAAACAGCCTGTTAGCAAAACAGACTCAGTATTACGCTTCTGTTGGCTACAGAATGGATGATGTAATTGTACATTTCACCTATGAAAATAATGACGATGAACATGAGTCATCTCGTTACAATCAAATCCAAGCTATCCCTCCACTAAATAGTGCTCTAAACGGTGTTTTAGATAGAATTAAATCAAAAAGTAATGTGTATACAATTGGTACGCGTTATGATTTTCACCCTTCAGCAGCATTTAAAATTGATTTAAGTCGCTATGAAAATGATTTAACCAATACAGACACTGATGTAATTGCATTTGGTGTTGATTTAGTATTTTAATTGGAGCGAATAATGAAAAAATTAATGTTAGCAGGTGTATTATCACTGTGCTCTGTAAGTGTATTTGCAGAAGTCGCGGTTATTATTAATCCTAGTAATACGAGCACAATTGATATTGATGCTATAAAGAAAATTTATTTAGGTAAAAATAAATCTTTCGACAATGGTACAAAAGTTAGCCCTGTAGATCAAAACGGTACTGCTGTTGCTGATGAGTTCAATGATAAGGTCGTTGGTAAATCAAGTAGCCAGATTAATGCGTATTGGTCTAAACTTGTATTTACTGGTAAAGGAACTCCTCCAGGAAAATTAGACAGTGATCAAGCTGTTATTGACTTCGTTGCAGCTAACAAAGATGCAATTGGTTATATAGATAGTGCTAAAGTGAGCGATAAAGTAAAAGTTATTGCTACTTTTTAATCATTCTTAGATAAAAGCCGGATGGTGCGATTCTAAATTTATAGAATTAAGGCACTATCCGGCTTTTTTACGCTAATTTTCTTAAATTCTTCAAATACTTATACCGATTGATATTAATTACCGATTAGAAAAAACAAGTCCACTTTCATCAGAATCAATGACAATAATACTGCCTGGGACATAATCCCCATTTAGTAACTTTTGGGCTAGCGGATTTTCGATTGTTTGCTGGATAGCACGCTTTAGAGGCCGCGCACCATACACAGGATCAAAACCACTTGCAGCAATACGCTCAAGTGCTGAATCACTTATTTCGAGTAAGTAACCCATTTCAGTTAAACGTTCACGTAATTTCATCAACTGAATGTCTGCTATTTCTTTAATGTGCTCGTTAGCTAACGGATGGAACACGACCGTTTCGTCTATACGGTTAATAAACTCAGGTCTAAACTCATTAATTAATACCTCCATCACTTTAGATTTAAGCGTTGTATAATCATTGTTACCCGCTTGTTCTTGAATAATATCTGAGCCTAAATTTGAAGTCATAATAATAACGGTATTTTTAAAATCAACGGTTCTACCTTGTCCGTCGGTTAGGCGACCATCATCTAATACTTGTAGTAAAATATTAAATACATCCGGATGTGCTTTTTCAATTTCATCCAGCAATATCACGGAGTAAGGTTTACGGCGAACGGCTTCTGTTAAATAACCCCCCTCTTCGTATCCCACATAACCTGGAGGTGCACCGACTAAACGAGCAACTGAATGTTTTTCCATAAACTCAGACATGTCGATACGCACCATGGCATCTTCGGTATCAAACATAAAACCAGCCAGTGCTTTTGTCAGCTCTGTTTTACCCACACCTGTTGGGCCTAAAAACAAGAAAGAACCAATAGGACGATTAGGATCAGCAAGCCCTGCACGAGAGCGACGTATTGCGTTAGAAACAGCAACCACCGCTTCATCTTGCCCTATCACTTTACTGTGCAGTTTTTCTTCCATTTGCAGTAGTTTTTCACGCTCACCTTGAAGCATTCTTGCAACAGGAATGCCGGTCCAACGCGATAGTATTTCTGCTATTTCGTCCTCGCCAACCTGATTTTTAAGCAGAGTCATTTCTTGCATCTCTGCTTGTGATGCTAAGTCGAGCTTTCGCTCAAGCTCTGGAATACGTCCATATTGCAGCTCAGACATACGCTGCAAATCGCTTGCCCTTCGCGCTACATCTAAATCTAGTCTAGCTTGCTCAAGCTCTGCTTTAATTACTTGCGTACCTTGAAGCGATGCTTTTTCAGCATTCCATATTTCATCTAACTCACGATATTGTGCGTCAAGATCAGTGATCAACTCTTGCATTTCACTACGGCGCTTTTGGCTTGCTTCGTCTTTTTCTTTAGCAAGTGCATTATCTTCTAACTTTAGTTGGATAATACGGCGCTCAAGCTTATCTAACGACTCTGGTTTTGAATCAATTTGTAGTCGGATTGAAGAGCCTGCTTCATCTATTAAATCAATGGCTTTATCTGGTAACTGACGGTCACTAATATAACGATGAGATAGCTGCGCTGCTGCCACAATCGCTGGATCGGTGATCTCTACTGAGTGATGTAGCTCATAGCGCTCTTTTAAGCCTCGCAATATTGCAATGGTATCTTCTACCGATGGCTCTTCAATAAGTACTTTTTGAAAACGACGTTCAAGGGCTGCGTCTTTTTCTATGTATTTACGATACTCATCAAGGGTCGTTGCTCCTACGCAATGTAACTCACCGCGCGCTAACGCTGGTTTTAACATATTGCCCGCATCCATTGCGCCGTCACTTTTACCAGCGCCTACAATAGTATGAATTTCATCAATAAATAAAATGACTTGGCCTTCTTCTTTAGCTAACTCATTCAGTACTGATTTTAAACGCTCTTCAAATTCACCGCGATACTTAGCACCAGCCACCAGCGAACCTAAATCTAACGACAATACACGTTTATTTTTTAATCCTTCAGGCACTTCACCATTAATAATGCGCTGTGCTAAGCCTTCGGCTATTGCTGTTTTACCAACACCTGGCTCACCGATTAATACGGGATTGTTTTTTGTTCTACGCTGCAGTACCTGAATTGTCCGGCGAATTTCATCATCACGACCAATAACAGGATCAAGTTTACCTTGCTCTGCTCGCTCGGTTAAATCAATAGTGTATTTTTCAAGTGCTTGACGTGTTTCTTCTGCATTTGGATCGTCAACTTTTTGACCACCGCGAATCGCTTTAATCGCACTTTCAATTTTAGTAGACGTAATATTTAACGATCTAAATATATCGCCAAGCGGACCTTTATCATCACATGCCGCAAGCACAAATAACTCACTTGAAATATATTTGTCTTTGCGTTTTTGCGCGTACTTGTCACATAAGTTAATAAGTGAAGCCATATTGTTTGATAGCTGCACATCGCCACCTACGCCTTCTACTTTAAATAATTTTTCTATTTCTTGGGAAAGTTTAGTATTTAGTTCGTCGGCACTAACACCTGTTTGTGCAAATAATGCACGTACACTAGAACCACTTTGCTGTAGTAGCGAATACATTAGATGCACAGGTTCAATAAATTGATGATCGCGGCCGAGGGCTAGCGATTGCGCATCAGAAAGCGCTGATTGAAATTTACTAGTGAATCGATCTAAACGCATCAGGGTTTACCTATTAAATAAATAACTAATTACCTAATTAATGGGTATGCGGTGCGGTTTGTTCAAGGTGCTGAGGAAAATATAATCATTATAACAAGTAATTATTTGCGCCAGATCAAACTTGCCATACGCCCTGTTTTTGAATCGCGTCGATAAGAAAAAAATAAATCATGCTGGGTCACTGTACAGTACTCACCACCAGTGATATTTTTGATGCCGCATTGCGAGAGCAAGATACGTGCGATTGCATAAATATCAGCAAGGTACTTATTATTCGCTTGCAATGTAAACGCGCTAGTAAGCAATGGGGAGCGTTTTTCAAACAGTTCTAACACCTCAGCCCCCACTTCAAATTGACTGGGACCAATAGCAGGTCCTAGCCACGCATGTATATTTTCATATTTTGCGCTAAAGCACTCTAATACGTTTTTAACAATGCCCTGCTCCAACCCTCGCCAGCCACCATGAATGGCGGCGACTTCCCTACCATCGCTGCTTGTTAGCAAAATAGGTAAACAGTCGGCTGTCATTATCGCTAACGGCTGGTTTAATTGCTGAGTATAAAGTGCATCCGCATCACGTTGCTCATTAACGTCAAAGTGCTTATCAACAATAACAACATCGGCGCTATGCACTTGATTTAGCCACACTGCAGGTTTAGGTGTGTGTTCATTTAATAATGAACGATTTTTTAATACATGCCCTTTATTATCACCAACATGGAGCCCTACATTTAAACTTCTAAAGGGAGCTTTTGATACACCACCTTCACGTGTAGTACTCAACGTTCCTACAGTATGAAGGTTTTTCCATGGTGCTGATAACACATTCATTATCTATCGATGTCTGGGTTTGCTTTAGTATCTTCGCGTAGAGCGTGTGTCATGGCGACCATATCATCAGGGATAGGCGCTTGCCATGTCATCATTTCACCAGTAATAGGGTGAGCAATGCTTAGCTTTACTGCATGTAAAGCTTGGCGTCTAAAGCTGCGAAGTAACTCAAACAATTGCGGTGTTGCACCTTTTGGTGGGCGCGGACGGCCGCCATAAGACTGATCACCAATTAGTGGGTGATTTAAGTGAGCCATGTGTACACGAATTTGATGTGTACGACCTGTTTCTAGGCGCAGACGTAAACGAGTATGAGCACGGAATTTTTCGGCAACACGGTAATGTGTAATAGCCGGTTTGCCAAGCTCGTGAACAGCCATGTGCGTTCTTTGCGTCGCATGGCGGCCAATTGGTTTTTCAACCATACCACCCGCTGTCATTGTGCCATTACACAGTGCTTCATATTCACGCGTAAAGTTTTCACGCTTTTGCAGTGCTGTAACTAAATGTGTTTGCGCTGGAATCGTTTTTGCAACAACCATAAGTCCGGTTGTATCTTTATCTAATCGATGCACTATACCTGCACGTGGCACATTAATAATTTCAGGATGGTGATGTAAAAGCGCATTTAGCACAGTCCCATCTGGATTACCTGCACCAGGGTGAACAACAAGGCCCATTGGCTTATTGATTACCAAAATATGATCGTCTTCATAAACGATGTTTAATTTAATGTTTTGCGCTTCGTATTCGCGTGGTGCTTCAATGGTTGTTTCGATATTAAGAAGCTCACCACCGAGTAACTTAGTACGCGGAGTGTTTAATATTTCACCATCAACGGTTATTTTATCATCCAAAATCCATGTTTTTATACGTGAACGTGAATAATCAGGGAACAATTGTGCTAATACTTGGTCTAGACGTTTACCACCTAAGTCGGTTGGAACCTCGGCTTGAAGAGAAATTTGCTCTGACATTAGTAACTTTACCCAATTTACCAGTGCAAGCTTTGCTCGACTGGGTTAGAATCGCTTTTAATAAAAGCATAATATAATACGCATAGTTTACTCGGTTTTACCGACTTGGCCTAGCCGAAGACATCGAAGGTAACAAATAAAATGATAAATAAAATAGGGAAACGTGCATTTGCCATTGTTTTTTCAGTTTCTGTACTTAGTTTAGGTGCTTGTTCGTCTGCTCCTGACCAAGAAGATATTCAACGTGTACCAAATAGATCGGCACAAGCTTTGTATGAAGATGCTAAAGAAACGCTAGATTCTGGTTTATACGCGCGTGCAATAGAGCTTTTAAGTGCAATAGATTCACGTTATCCGTTTGGCCCGTTTTCTAAACAAGTACAAATGGATTTAGTTTATGCTCATTACCAATCAGGTAATACTGAACAAGCATTAGCGACAGTCGATCGCTTTATACGTTTAAACCCAAATCATAAAGATCTTGACTACATGTATTACATGCGTGGTTTAATCAACATAAAAGCCGACAAAAATGCATTCCAAGAATACTTTGGCGTAGATAGAGCTGATAGAGATGCAAACCGTACACGCGTTGCATTTACCGATTTATCAACACTGGTTAAGCGCTTTCCAAAAAGTGATTATGCACCGGAGGCTAAACGACGTTTAGTATGGCTTTTAAATCGTATGGCACGCTATGAGTTAAAAGTAGCGACTTATTACTTCGAGCGTGAAGCCTATTTGGCTGCGGCGAATCGTGGTAAGTTTGTTGTTGAGCATTACTCACAAAGTAGTTACTTAGAGCCAGCACTTGAAATAATGGAAAAAAGCTACGACAAGTTAGGTTTAACTGAACTTAGCGATCACGCAAAACAAACGCGTAGACTAAACACTAGAAAAAATAAATAACACCGATTATTTATTGTTAAAATTTATACTAAAAAGCCCGTAATTAATTTTTTTAATTACGGGCTTTTTAGTGAGTTATACCAATTGCATTAAATTAGTGAGCTATTATGGCGACAAATAAACGAAGTCATGACATGCAGTTGTTATCACTCATTGCTCCCTGCTTTGCTCTATCTCCTGCATCCATGCAGTCGTATACGAATAATTTTTAACGACGTTAGTGAATTATTAAATTCGCTAAAATGATCATGTTTTTAATAAAGTTGCTATTAATCTGTCAGTTTTAAAATCATGTCTTGATGTGCAATACCGTCTTCTAAATATTCATCGTTTACACCCTCAAAACCCAGTGAGCGATAAAAATCAAGTAAATAAGTTTGTGCACCTATGTATATATCGCGTTCAGGCCAATTTGCTTTGCAGCAATTTATAGCTTCGTTAACAAGTCTTTTAGCAACGCCTTTACCACGTTCGCTTTTAGCGACTAACACCCTTCCTATTGCACTGTACTGAGCATTTTTTTCGTAGCAACGTGCATAAGCTAATAAGTTATTTTTATCCATTTGATAAATATGAACGGTTGTATTTGCTGTATCATTATCATCAAGTTCAGGATAAGGGCACATTTGCTCTACTACAAACACCTCAATACGCCCTCGCACGATAGTAAATAAAGTATGTGTATTAAGCGCTATAAAAGATTCACATTTAAATTCCATCATGATCCCTGCAAACAAAAAACCCAGCCAAAGCCGGGTTCATTTAGCACTTAATTAAATAAACGCTCTAGCTGATCACATAACTGCGAAAGGTTTACGTGGTCATGCTCTATTGTTAAATCAATATAACCATCGCCCCTAAAAGCTCGATCTAACTCAATCAATACATGTGTTTTATGCGCTTCTGGCACAAACGATAATTCAATTTCTTGAATACCAAATAGGCTTCGGCTATTAGGTTTGTATTCAAGCTCTTGATAGCACCCAGATACTGACTGAAAGGTTGAAGCCCGTAAGTGACCTTTTTCAACATCCGCTTTGGTCAAACTAAAGCCTAGTTTTTCCATTGCTTGCATACATGCTTTAACCGCTTCATTTGGATATACATGTAAATGGTCTTTATCAGTAGGATCTAGCGCTAAATCAATATCAAGGCCTGTTTCTAACCATACATGAGATTGGTTATAGCCAGCGTTAATTTCTGTAATAGGTGTTTCTGAATGAAGGCGTGCTTCAAAGGGGATGTTTTTTACTTCACCAGGTTCAATTGTACCAATATCTGTAATTCGCCATTGATCTATTACATGGTTAGTAAAGTAATCGCCATCCTCTGCTGCTACTTTTACACGAGTCATCAGTAGTAAATCTAAGCCCGATATTTCTTGGCTAACATCGCCAGCGCTGATCACTATCTGTGCATTAAATAGTTGACCCGGTTGTAAGTGCTCAGTTTCTAAAATAGTATCTACTTTTGCAGCACCAATACCAACCGATGCTAAAATTCTTTTAAACATGTGTTTCTCCTTAAGTTGAGCTGATGTGTTGTTTGCCCTAACTTAAACGTCTTCGTTATCGCATCTTAACCATATTTAAAAGCGCTTGTCAGTGAAAAAGTGTGATTTAAACGCTATTTACGGTTAAATTCACGTTAGATGTGCATTTTTTATACGCAATTAAGTGACTATTACTTAGCTTTCCCCTGCTTTAATATCGATATTTCTTTTCATTGAGATAAATTATTCGCTACACTGCAATACCAAACGAAGTGATAATTAAGAATTATGGAACTAATTTATTTTGCTACCGCATTTGTTTGTGGTTTTGGCGTTTATCAATTAAAACTACCTCCTCTTATTGGCTTTTTGCTAGCAGGATTTGCGCTTAACTTAGCCGGTTATAAAAGCACCGAATTGCTTAATACAATTGCTGCATTGGGCGTCACCCTTTTACTGTTTAGTATCGGTTTAAAACTTAAAGTAAGCAGCTTAATCAAACCGCAAGTTTGGGCCCCTGCTACACTGCATATCATTTTTAGCAGCGCTTTATTTAGTGGTTTTATGTTACTCCTAGGGGTATTTGCACTACCATTATTTGTTGATTTAAGTTGGCAAAGTGCATTACTGATTGGCTTTGCACTTAGTTTTTCAAGTACCGTATTTGCAGTAAAAGTACTTGAAGAACGTGGTGAAATGGCAAGTCTACACGGTAAAATTGCTATTGGCATTTTAGTTATGCAGGATATTTTTGCTGTGATGTTTTTAGCGATTAGTACAGGTAAAGTTCCAAATATTTGGGCATTGGCTCTCATTATTGCATTACCATTACTGCGCCCTGTGATGTATTGGGTGCTAAATCGCTCTAAACACGGTGAGCTACTGCCATTATTCGGTTTTTTCTTCGCACTTGTACTTGGCTATAACGCGTTTGAATTTGCAGGACTTAAAGGCGACTTAGGTGCCCTTATTGTTGGGATGATGTTCGCTCCGCATAAAAAAGCAAGCGAACTTTCTAAATCACTACTTAACTTAAAAGATGTGCTCCTTGTTGGGTTTTTCTTAAGTATTGGACTCAATGCAGAGCTGACTGCTAACTCATTGTTTATAGCCTTACTCCTCGTTTTATTAATGCCAATTAAAACACTCTTGTACTACGTGTTTACAAATATATTTAAACTGCGTGCACGAACATCCCTGCTTACTGCTTTCAGCCTTGCTAACTACAGTGAATTTGGCCTAATTGTTTGCGCTGTTGCAGCAACAACAGGAATGATTACGTCTGAGTGGCTAGCTGTATTGGCTATTGCTGTTTCTATTACTTTTGTTATTGCCTCACCTTTGAATAAACGATCAAACGAGTTATATGTGAAAGTGGAACATTGGTTATTAAAGTTTGAAAGCCAGACCCGCTTAGCCGAAGAGTTACCAGTAAATCTAAATGATACAAAAATTGTTATTTTTGGAATGGGAAGAATAGGTACAGGTGCTTATGAAACGATTAATGCGACGCACCCAAATTTAGTCGCTGGTATCGACATAAAGCCAGAAGTTGTCGATAAACATATAAATAAAGGTCGCAAAGTATTAATTGCAGACGCGACAGATCCGGATTTTTGGCAACGTGTAAACCATTCGCACGTAGAAATGGTGATGTTAGCAATGCCTAAACATATGCAAAATATATTTGCTTTAGAGCAACTACAAGCTTCCGGATATAGCGGTCAAGTGACAGCAATCGCAAACTATCCCGATCAGCAAAAAGAACTAGAAGATATGGGCGTACATTCAACCTATAACTTTTACTTAGAGGCTGGTAGCGGTTTTGCAGAGCATGTAAAACAGAAACTATTTAAGTAACCTGAACTCTGGATAATAAATCCATTTCAAGTAGCTAGTTTCAGTGCCAACTGTGTTGAATTTACAGCAGACTGTTTGGTATTTAGGCAAGGCAGGGCCTATATAATGTGGTTGCTCCCCATAAATGGGGCAATAAAGTGGCTGCATAAATACCAAACATGCACTGCCCTATAAATTCGTCCTAGGGCCTGTTTATCTTTCGAGGTTAAATTTGCAGCAGACTGTTTGGTATTTAGGCAATGCAGAGCCTATGTAGTGTGGTTACTCCCCATAAATAGGCGATAACGCAGCATAAATGCCAAACATGCGCTGCCC
>NZ_PNDU01000103.1:0-8669 GCF_005886635.1 Pseudoalteromonas sp. S558
AATTTAAAGCCGTTAGAAAGGGTTATGCCAAGCCAGGCAGATTCTAATACCAACCTGCATAAATATTTGAACAATTTAACGAATTAAATCACTCTATAACGTTGTTAAAAATTTTTTATTTAGAACAACTAGATATAAAAATTTTTGCCTAGTTACAGCGCAATTTCTTTATCATTAAATAAACCCCATATATAAGCCGATTGGTATCATTAAATTTATCGAGGATAATAAAGCATGAAAGTAGCAATAATCGTCGCCCATCCTGACGATGAAACACTCGGCTGTGGTGCCACAATCGCGAACCATATTGAAAAAGGTGATGAAATATATATTTTGACGCTTTCTAATGGGGTTAGCTCACGTCAAGAGCACAACGAAGCAGACATTAAAACGCGGCAAACCGCTTTTTTAAATGCAACCCAACAATTAGGTATTTCACCTAACAATCTAACATCGTTGGATTTTCCAGATAATGAATTCGATACGGTATCACTGCTAAAAATAGCGCAAGCTATCGAACTATTTTTATCTAAAAATATAATTACACGCGTGTATACCCATTATCATAGCGATTTAAATGTTGATCATCGAAAAACTTATGAAGCTGTTTTAACCGCTTGCAGGCCGCAACCAATGCAATCAGTAAAGCAAATATTTTGCTTCGAAACACTATCAAGCACTGAATGGGCAAGTCACCGTTACGAGGCATTCAAACCTAACTATTTTGTCAATATCGAGCATGTATTTAGTAAAAAAATAAAAGCTCTCACAGCTTATAAAGATGAAATGAGAGAAGCCCCACACACTCGAAGTATTGAGAATATTCAAGCACTCGCTAAATTTAGAGGTATGTGTGTAGGCACTCCACTTGCTGAAGCATTTTATATTGAACGCTTTATAGATTAGGCCTATTACGCTCATTATTAAATCACGGTTTTAATATCTAATACCAATTTGCTTAATTAAGTGGTCTATTTTGAAGCAAAAATTTCGTTATTTAGTTGTTCGTTATCAGAGATTTTTAACACCGTTAGCGCCAAGTTTAATCCCTCAAATTGATTAAGTATTATTGCGATTGGTATAACTTAGGATAGAAAATAAAATGATAACATTAAGGGAAGCCGAGCAAAGTGATTGCACTACTTTATACCAGTGGGTTAATGATCCCGTTATTCGTAGCTGCGCATTAAAAGACGCCCCAATTACCTTACAAAATCACTTAACTTGGTTTAATAAGCAACTAGCGTCTCTTAATAGTAAAATTTATATTGCATCCATTGACGGTAAACCCATCGGACAAGTCAGATTTAATCAAACAACTCTTAATACGTATGAAATAGATACGCATTTATCTCCTTGCAGTAGAGGCAATGGTTACGGTAAAGAAATTTTAACACAAGCACTAAACCTGATAGAAAAGAGCATAGATAGTACATTTATCGCGACTATTTTAATTGAAAATAAAGCATCTATTAAATTATTCGAAACCTGTAATTTTAAACGAGAAAAAGAAACAACAATAGAAAATAAAAAATGTTTGATTTACATCCGTAAAGAGGCTCTAAAAGGTGAGCATTAATATAAAAAAAAGTAATACCAAAACCCCGACTCGATTATTCAACATCGCTTTTAGAGTTGATTCTGCTTTAAATATTGGTTCGGGCCATGTGATGCGTTGCCTTACATTAGCGACGGCAATTAGCAAAGCCGCTAATGTTAATATCACTTTTTTCTGTCGCGATGCCATCGGCAATAGTAATGAAAATATAATCCAATCAGGGTTTGAGCTTGTAAAAATGGCTTCTCCAAAAAGTACCATCGACTTAAAAAACTACAGCTCATGGCTAGGTGCTAGTTTAGATGATGACAGTGAAGAGTTTTTACAATTAACAGCGGGGAAAAATTACGATTTAATCGTAATAGATCATTATGCTATTGATACCCGTTGGCATAATAAAGTGAAAAACATAACCAAAAAAATGATGGCTATTGACGACCTAGCGAATCGAAAACACAATTGTGACTTGTTATTAGATCAAACCTACCAATGCCCAACAGTTAAATACAGACACTTGGTAAATAACCATACTCAACTACTACTTGGCTCAGACTTTGCTTTATTAAGGCCTGAGTTTTTAGAGTTTCAAAAAGTATCAATTGAAAAAAAAGAGCGCACCTTACTCATAATGTTTGGAGGAACAGATCCTGACAACTTGACTCTTCAAGCTTTAGCGCTAGTAATAAAATTAAAATACTTTGAAAAAATTAATGTAATCCTAAATAAAACAGCAAAAAACGTAAAGTCAGTGCTTAACTTTGCACAATGCCATAAAAAAGTCTTTTTACATATATCGCCGAGTAATATTGCAGAGATCATGTCAACGGCAACATTAGCGATTGGTGCAGCAGGAACAACGTCATGGGAAAGGTGCGCTTTAGGTCTTCCTGCTGTTGTTATTGTACAGGCAGACAACCAGCGAGAGATCGCTAACGCGCTTCAATTAGCTGAAGTGATCCGCTTTATTTCAATTACAGAGATTGAAGAAAAATTAATTAAAGAAGTTGAATTTTGGCAAAATAGATTAAAATTAAATAATGACGTTTATAAAAATTGCATTAGTATTTGTGATGGCAAAGGCAGTATAAGAGTCGCCAACGAAGTGCTCAAAATTATAGAATAGCAATTAACCTGAAGCTGAATAATTATTAATTTGACTATAGAGATCACGTCTCTAAAACCGATAAGCGACTGAACATGAACAATTACGTTGTAGCCACAATTAAAGACTGGAATATTGCCCAATATAATAAACGCACGCCAGCTTACAATGGAAATTGGCATTTAATTACTGACAAAAAAGAGCTCACTTATAGTCACTTAAAACACTTAAACCCCAAGTATATATTTTTTCCTCATTGGAGCTGGATTGTTCCTGAAGAAATAATTAACAACTTTAATTGCGTATGCTTCCATATGACTGATTTGCCTTATGGGCGGGGCGGAAGTCCAATGCAGAATTTAATTTCTCTTGGCCATACCACCACAAAATTAAGTGCCCTAAAAATGGAAGAAAGTATAGATACAGGCCCTATTTACCTAAAAAGGCCTTTATCTTTGGAGGGCACCGCACAACAAATATTTTTACGCTGTTCAGCCTTAACTTTTGATATGATTCAGTTTATTGTTAACGAAAACCCCGAAGTAACACCTCAAGAAGGGCCTGTAACAGCATTTTCAAGACGCAATCCAAGCCAAAGTGTTATTGATACGAACTTAGAGCTGGATGCTATCTTTGATCATATTCGCATGTTAGATGCCGATAGTTATCCAAAAGCATACATAAAACATGGAAAGTATAAGCTTGAGTTTACTAATGCCACAAAAAACAACGGCGCTTTAACTGCCAATATAAAATTAACTTTATTTGAGTAACAATGAAAAATAAATTTGTAGAAATAGATGGTCGAAGAATAGGTTTAGATTATGAACCTTACATTGTTGCTGAACTTTCAGCTAACCATAACGGCGATCTTAAAGAAGCCCTAAAAACAATCGAAGAAGCGGCTAAATGTGGAGCCGATGCGATAAAAATTCAATCATATACGCCAGATACAATGACTATCGACTGCGATAAAGACGAGTTTCAGATTAAAGGCGGGTTATGGGATGGTTATAATTTATATGAACTATATAAATGGGCTCACACCCCTTTTGAATGGCACTGTGCACTGTTTGAAAAAGCCAAAGAAGTCGGTATCACTATATTTTCAACACCGTTTGATGAAACAGCAGTAGAGTTGCTAGAAGAATTAAATACCCCAGCTTACAAAGTCGCCTCTTTCGAATTAACCGACCTACCTCTCATCAAGCGAATTGCTGAAACAGGTAAACCTATCATTATGTCTACAGGTATGGCTAATATCACAGAGATAGAAGAAGCGATTAGCACAGCAAGAGATAATGGTTGTGATGAACTGATTGTACTGCATTGCATAAGTGCTTACCCTGCGCCATTCGAGCAAGCTAATTTAGCGACAATCGCGGATATTGCAACACGCTTTAACGTTATCACAGGCTTATCTGATCATACCTTAGGCACAACGGCAGCAATTGCCTCAGTTGCTTTAGGAGCATGCTTTATTGAAAAGCATTTTATTTTAGATAGATCTAAAAAAGGACCTGACTCAGAATTTTCAATTGAGCCAGAGCAACTTAAATCAATTGTTAGCCAAAGCAAAGATGTGTACAAATCGATAGGTAATGCAGGGTATGAATTAAAATCAGCTGAAAGCGAAAATCTAAAATTTAGACGCTCTATTTATTTTATTGAAGATATACCGGCAGGTACAATCATAACAAAAAAACACATAAAAAGAATACGCCCTGGCTACGGTCTACCTTGTAAGTATTACGATACGCTGATTGGCAAAAAAGCCGCCGTAGATATAACAAGAGGAACAGCTGCTAAATGGGAATTTATTGATGAGTAGCCAAATTAAAATAACGAGTAATGAGACTAAAGATATATTTTTACAAAGTATATCTTTAGACGATGCAAACGAAAATTATGTTGCTTGGCTTAATGATCCTTTGGTAAATCAATACTTAGAAACTCGTTTTAGTAAACAAGATCTTAACTCAGTTAAGAGCTATATTTCTGCTAATTTAGATAATCCGCTTGAACAATTATTTACTATTAGAACAAGCAATAATAATAAGCACATTGGGAATATAAAAGTTGGAAGTATAAATAAGGTTCACAATATAGCTCAAGTGAGCCTGTTTATTGGCGAAAAAGAAAGTTGGGGAAAAGGCTATGCAAACCAAGCTATTAAGCTAATAAGCCAATATGCATTTAAAATATTACAGCTGCGTAAATTAACTGCGGGAGCTTACTCTTCCAATATAGGCAGCACAAAAGCATTTATAAAATCTGGATATAAAAATGAATGCACTTTAAAAGACCACTACCTATTAAATGATAAACCATGTGATTTAGTTCAGGTTTCTCTATTTAATGAAAGTAACCCCGAAGCGATAAAAATAGCGATTACTTAAAGTAATCGCTATTAATCTAAAATCTGGTTAATAAAACCACCAGCCCATTGAATAATAAAAAATTAAAGCTTAGCTGATTTATTGTAGTTTTCAATAAACTCTATATACAAGTCTTCTACATGGCTGTGAAATGCATCGATACATGCATTCATAAATTCAGCTCGCTGTTCTAAACAACGGTAATAATAACTGTTAGTCATTATATAGGCTTGAAAATACCTGAATGTTCCTTGTATCAACCAATAAACAACATGATCATTACTATTTCCATCGCGCAGCATTAGTAGAATTTTATTTTGCAGAGTAAACGCATCAGCAAGTGACTCTCTGGTATTAAAGTGCGCTGACGTTATTAATAGCAATTTCTCTAAAATAGCTTTAGTGCCGCTTTTTATAGCCGTCATCTTACTATCAATATTACCTAAAGATAATTGCTCTAATGAGGTTGCTCGTTTGAGCAACTCACTCACCATTTCTTGCTTATTTTTTATCGTATTTTTAAGGCTAATATCAGCTATACGCTTAGGCGTGGTAAATCGAATAAACGCCCCATCTGAAGTATTATATGCCGTAACTTGAGGGTTACTCTGTAATAATATTTCAACATTACCTTTTGAAGAGTCAAATATATGGGTAGAAAGAACTTCATCTCTAAAGTTACCTTTTACAACCATATCGCTTTGCATATTCTTTTTAATTAGCTCTTTATGCTTAAAGTCTTTATCAAAATAAATACTGTGCTTAGAATGATGATGTTCTTGGGATACAAAGCCAAAGTCAGTCCCTACTAAGTAGACCTCTTTAAAGCCCAATTCAGCGGCAACAGCAAGTCCAGTATTAGACACACTCGGGTTACTGCTTTCTGGATAGGTGAATAGCTGCTTTTCATCCATCGCACGTATTAAACGTCCTCCGGCATCATTTACTTTAGATAATAAATGAGCACTCTTGAAGCGCTTTAATATTCCATCATAAACCGTATTAAGTGCTACTATATTAAGCTCGTCTAATCGGGTGGTTACACCTTCAGTGCGTTCAACAACTTCTACCCAGTCTAGTAATGCTGCAGTACGCTCCATTTCTATATGAATATCTGGAGTTATCCCATTAATAAGTAATGCTTTGAGTGCAGTACCACATGATAAAATAACAACATTGCTTTGGTTTTCTTTCAAAAAATCAATTGCTAAATCTAACGATGGTCCATTTGCTACAATAAATACGGGGTAATCTACTAAGGGATTTTTAAATGTACTGCTCTTTTTTACCACCGGAAATTTGGCACTTAAGTTAGAGAGTGTATGCGAGATACCAATAACTTCATCTTCAAAAAATCCCCAGCCCCCAGACCAGCGATGCCCAATTGCTTTTATTCTAGCAATTGTTTTTTCTATTAATGGGCTATCGTAATGCTTAAGAAACAGCACTTGGCTAAGGTTAAAGTGGCCTTGTTGAAATAAAAATTTAGAAATATCATTTACAACCCCGTCCTCACTACCCGAGATACGAATAGAGAATTGTCCGCCTTTACTTGTACACTTATCTAGTAGAGGTTTTAATTCAATACAATGCAATAAGGCATAGAAGCTATCTTTACTTGGTTCAAATAAAAAAACATTTAAGACATCTTTCGTATTTAATAGCTCTTCAATTTGATAACCTAATCCACCACCAAAAAAACAAACAAAATCAATTCGCTCCTCATCTGCGGGGTTGCCAATTTTGTTTTCAGATTCAGCAACTCGAACATTATGAATAGATTTAAGTAAGGCTGAATGCTTAAAATAGATATCTTCATCTGCTTGATGTTCTACAGTATATTTAAAGTAAAGAGGGCGCTCTAGAAACTGAGTCACTTGCTGCTTAGCAAACTCTCTTGGGTCTATTTCATAGACAAATTTATTGTTATTAAATAGGTTGGCACGACCTTGATAATCTATCGCAACGCCGGTATCGGTAGGTTGGTAATCTTTAAATTCTTTATAAATACTAGGCATACGCTCTTTTATCAGCGATAAATTAGCTAACAACGTAGCCTGTAACATCATTTTTGTTAATTCTTGTTGGTTAACGCTCAAGGTTTACTCCATTAACTTTTCTTAACGACCCCTGGGAGGTTAGCTAATTGTGCGGTTAAATAATTACCCGTGTTTTTTAAATTACCTACGAGTAAATCCATTGCATTATACTGGTTAAGTAACCTTTTTTCATAATCAGCCATTCTTAAATTAAAGCTAACAGATTCATCTGTAAGCTTATCTATTTGAGCTTCTCGGCCATCAATTCTAGTTTCTATTATACCGCCTGACGCAGTATAGCCTTTAATAACATCATCAAATTTAGCAACAAAGCCATTATCATCATCGCCAGTAAAAAATCGTTGGACTGCATTTGGATCTTTTTCTATGGCAGCTTTTAATGCATCCGAATCTAAACTTAACTTTCCTGAACGCTCAGTTCTTACCCCAAGGTTAGCTAAAAATTCTTTTTTGTCATCAGTAACATTAAATTCAGAGGTTAGCATCGATCTCACTTGATTTACAGAGCCTCGTAATAGTGAATCACCAGCTAAAGCCCCCACTCCGTCTTCTTTGCTTGAACGACCTAGTTGCTTTGATAAATCAATAAATGAATTAAATTTATCTATAAAGGATTTAAGCCCAGCGGATACATTATTATTATTTTCAGTAATTTTAGCATTACTTATATCGTCATCAGTACCGTGTATTTTTTTAGCGGATATAGTAACGCCATCAATAACATCAACAAACTCATTGGTACTGCTAGTAGCACTTAATTGACCATCAATTGTTATCGACGCATCTGCGGCTTTAGTTACTTCTGTTAGGTTTTCAGCATACGTTGTTGAGGCCGGATCCGGATCGTAAGCAAAACGAGATAAACCGCTAGCATCTGTATTATTTGCATCACCAGTGTCATCAACAACAACCTTAATTGCATTAACTTCTCCAGTTTCCTTGCTAGACAAAACAAGACGCTCACCGGTGCTATCGGTAATAATGGTTGCACTTACTGAATCATTATCTGCAGAGTCATTAATTGCATCTCTAATATCTGTAAGCGTAGCAGCCGCTTTTACCTCAATATCAAATTTATTAGTACCAGAGCTAATAGCTAATTTACCTTCGCCAACAGCAGTTCCACTCGGTACGGCTGCTGCTACTAATTTATGGTTATCTGCAAGGCTATTAACTTTAATTGAAAAATTATTTACTTGAGCCGCTTTTTCAGAACTCAAAGAAATAAAGTCATCGTTACCGCTGATAGAACGTTTTTGATAATTATCTGTGGTTCCTAGCGACTCTAGAGATTTATTGAGCTCTTCAAGCGATGACTTTAGCGTACCAACCGCTGATATATCAGTAGTGTGAGCCGCTTGTTGACGGGTTACTCTTGCTTGATAGGGGGTCTTTTGTGAATTCACCAATGCATCTACAATATCGTTAACTGGTACACCGGATCCAATACCTGTAAATGAAAGAGCCATAATTCAACCTCCTACAGACATTGATCAGACCAATTTCAAAAATTTCGATTTAATTTAAACGCTTAATTCTCTTTAATTTGATAAAATAACATCTCAACTTTG
>NZ_PNDU01000104.1:0-300 GCF_005886635.1 Pseudoalteromonas sp. S558
AGACATTGATCAGACCAATTTCAAAAATTTCGATTTAATTTAAACGCTTAATTCTCTTTAATTTGATAAAATAACATCTCAACTTTGAGGTGTATATGAATCTAAAAATCAAACGGTTAGACCATCACGGTATTGTTTCAGGTGTTATAGAAGACTTAAAAATTGTCAGCCTTTTAGATCAATACTTACCTCAAGACGATAAACAAGAAATCACCCCCGGTGAAGCTGTAAAAGGCATGATCATGAATGGACTCGGTTTTGCCAATCGACCTTTATCACTCAGCCCTCAATTTTTTACTT
>NZ_PNDU01000105.1:0-32403 GCF_005886635.1 Pseudoalteromonas sp. S558
AATTCTACAACCTCAACGCCTCATTAAGAGGCTGATAATAGTTTGCTAAAATGTGCAGCGAAGCGGAACTGAGCAAACTGTTAGCAGTCCTGCTTAAATGCCTTGTTATGAAGCGCTTTCACTGGCGTTTACTATATCTTCGGTCAGTTTATCTGGCGTATTTGAAACTATTTCTAGCTCTTTTAAACTCAACCTGTGAGATATATCATTATATCGAAGTTCAAATTCATTAAGAATCTGCTTCCATGTTTTAACGATTATTCTGTAGTTCCCAGTCTTTTGTACCAAACCAGGTTCCCCATGTATTTTATTAGATACTAAATCCGCATGTAAATTGGCAGCAGTAATCTTGCTATCTGATATTTCATTACCTATTAGAACAAAATCCCAAACAGAATTTTCATCTTGAAACTGAGGCTCGTTGAAAATCACGTTCTTGTATCGTTTTATTTGTTCTAACTCAGTATCGCGCAATTTTATGCTCGGTCTCTTTAACTCAATAACAACATGATGAAAATACTTTTTATCATCATCGCCAACCTTAAAACCTTTCTGCGCTATAAATAAGTCCATTTCTTTATTTTTATCTGGATGAGTTAAAGGTTTTTTATCGTAATACTCATCCTTAGAATTAAACTTTAATAAAGATCTTAATGCTTGATCGAACTTGTCTTCTTCAGAAGTTAGTAAGTGATATTTTTCTCCAAAAAGCCATAAATTAGATTCTATACATTTTTGAATATGTGGTACTTCTAGAGCAAATTTCTCATGATCTTCTATAAGAACTTTAAAATTTTGAATAATATCTAATCTATCTTTTACGTGCTCTACTGTTTTAGTAATATTTTCCAAAGAAGTTCTCTGTAATAAGCCTGAAATTTGGCTCATACCGTCTTCGGACAAAGATACTACACCTTCTAGAACATCGAATAACTCAGAAAGTTTGTTTGATTGAACGATTCTATCAAGCAATTTTATTAATATTCTTTTTTGTGACTTATTAAGCTGTTTTGAAAAAACAGCTGGTTCTGCTTCATAAATAGTTTTGATCGTTGATATTAATTGTTCTCGATGAAACTCATTAAGAACACTATTATCACCATTCATTTCGGGGAAAACGCCTTCCTTAATATATTGCTGGATTAGATTATCCGCCGCAGAATTACGAAACTTAATATATTCTTGTCGCAATTTATTTCTAGCTAATGCCAATATATTTTTAAAAACATCTGAATCTTTATTCTTACTACCAGGTAACATTTCTAATTCTTGATTAAATCCATCAAACCAATCAGATTTTACGTAAGAAGAACAATAGAAACCTTTTAGGTTTAATTCTGAAAGTTCTTTATGAACTATTTCATCTGAAGAATCGATAAAATATACCAGTGACTTTTCTTGATTTGGCTTTTCATCCCAAATGACGCTATTTAAATTGAAAGTTCCTTCTTCTACTTCTTCTGTATGAGGTATTGGGAGGAATTCAGCTTGATTTATTTGAATACCATTGATTATTAATTGGAGCTTAGGATTTGAAATAAGCAACCATGTGAATTCATTAATTAAAAAAGGAACAATAAAATCATTAAAGTGGTTAAAGTCAATATTCTTAATGTGGGAGAAAACTACTTTTGTACCTTTTGTTATCGAACTATTCTTAGGGATGTCCTTAGGTTCATATTTATTAAGGTAGCCTGAATCAATAATAAAACTAAAACCCTTATTACCTGAATAAGTTTCCCAAACAGCTTGCTCACTGAATTTAATAAAAGTGAAACGACCTCTACCTTTTTTACCTCTAGTTGTAGGTTTCGATATATTTTTCTTTTTAGAATCAAGGAACAAATCCAAGGTATTTTCTAGATCGTCATAATCAATACCATCTCCATTATCTCGGACTGTCATTGAAACTAAATTATTTAATTCGTTCATTTCAGTATTTAATTCAATTTTGGTGGCATTAGCATCAAAACCATTCCAAATGTATTCAGCCAACGCTTGTTCAGGTTTTACTTTTGATAATTGACCTTGAATACTTTGGTCTGTTGTTTTTAAAAATCTAGGTTTCATTAAATGCCTCCTCCTTGGCAGAGACTATATCGTGCTTCATAACAATTTTGTCTACGACATTTGTCGTTTTACAAACCGACAAATGTCCATATATTACAATTCATTTATCTTAGCCATCAAATAACCACGTGTAAACAATTAGTTAACTATGAATCAATTTCCATTAATGCTGTAATGCACCAAAATGGTGGAGATCAGTAATATCAGACAAAATATATATTACTGTCGATATATACAGCGGCTGATTATAAAATAGTACGTATTATTAAATCACATTTTAACGCAGTTAATGAATTATTTAGAGAGCTGAAGTTTCAACATTTTAATTCAATTAGTATCCTATTTATGTATTACAACAAGCAGTAAGCGGTGCAATGAACATCTTAAAATGAAAAAGCGCTGCAAATATGCAGCGCTCATTGTTGAGTGGTTGTTGTATATAAATTTTTTAAAAGAAGCCGAGTGGATCTTCGCTGTAGCTTACTAATAGGTTTTTAGTTTGCTGGTAATGATCGAGTGCTAGTTTGTGCGTTTCGCGGCCTATTCCTGATTTTTTATACCCACCGAAAGCAGCGTGTGCTGGGTACATGTGATAGCAGTTGGTCCACACTCGCCCTGCTTCTATTTTACGACCCATGCGATAAGCACGGTTCATGTTTCTGCTCCACACACCGGCGCCCAAACCAAACTCTGAGCTGTTGGCAAGTTCGAGTGCTTCGGCTTCATCTTTAAAAGTCGACATAGAAATAACAGGGCCAAAAATTTCTTCTTGGAACACACGCATGTCATTTGTGCCTTTAAGCAGCGTAGGTTGTATGTAGTAACCACCGTTTAAATCGCCACTTAGTTGCTCTACGTTTCCGCCAGTGAGCACTTCTGCACCTTCTTTTTTACCTATTTCAATGTAGCTGAGTATTTTATCAAACTGTGCTTTTGAGGCTTGTGCGCCAACCATGGTTTCGCTGTCGAGTGGGTTTCCGCGTTTAATTTTTAAGGTACGTTCGAGTATTCGCTCAATAAACTGCTCATAAATATCTTCTTGAATAAACAGCCTTGATGGGCACGTACACACCTCGCCTTGGTTAAAGTAAGCAAGCACGGCACCTTCAATTGCTTTGGATAAAAACGCGTCGTCTTTTTCCATTACATCATTAAAAAATATATTAGGCGATTTACCGCCAAGCTCGACCGTTGAAGGAATAATATTTTCAGCAGCGCATTTTAAAATATGTGACCCCACAGGCGTTGAACCCGTAAATGCAATTTTAGCGATGCGTTTGCTTGTAGCCAGTGCTTCACCTGCTTCTTTACCAAAGCCATTTACAATATTAAGAACGCCTGCAGGGAGTAAATCGCCAATAATTTCCATTAATACTAAAATAGAAGCTGGGGTTTGCTCAGCCGGTTTTAAAATTACGCAGTTACCTGCAGCAAGTGCTGGTGCGAGTTTCCAGGCAGCCATTAAGATAGGGAAGTTCCACGGGATGATTTGCCCAACCACACCGAGTGGTTCATGAAAATGATACGCCACGGTCGTTTCGTCTATTTCTCCAATGCTGCCGTCTTGCGATCGCAGGCACCCTGCAAAGTAGCGAAAGTGATCAGCTGCTAGTGGAATGTCAGCAGCGAGTGTTTCACGAATTGCTTTACCGTTATCCCATGTTTCGGCAACAGCCAGTAGCTCAAGGTTTTGCTCAATTCGGTCGGCTATTTTTAGCAGTATATTACTACGTTCAGTTACCGACGTTGTGCCCCACTGCGCTCGCACTGCATGTGCTTTGTCGAGTGCCAGCTCTATGTCGTCTTTGTCTGAGCGCGGTATTTGGCAAAACACTTTCCCATTTACTGGGCTTATATTATCAAAGTATTGGCCATTCACTGGCTTTACCCACTCTCCGCCAATGTAATTACCGTATTGTTGTTTAAAGTTTAAAAGTGCGCCGTCGCTGCCTGGATTTGCATATATCATGTGTGCTCTCTTTATTGTTGTTAGCTAAAGGTCGAACATTTATATAAATCAAAATGCTTTATATTTAATCAGTGTTGTTTGACATTAAACTAACAGGCGCCTAAAAACTTGATTAGCTGTCCACAAAAGTTGTCTGTGAGTCCGCACTAATAAAAACCTAAAGGGTTGATATGCACACATCTCAGTTAAATAAAAAACGCCAACAACTTGATGTATTAATAGAAAATAAAGTTTCGTTTGCGGCCGATAACAGTGAGTTGAGTATTTACGACACGTATCAAAGTGCGCAAAAGGTGGCACTGCACTCAAACGAGTTACTATTTTGTGCCATGCTTAGCGGCAAAAAGGTAATGCACGTAGAAAGCAGCCAATACCATAAAGCATTTTTACCACACGAGTCGTTTGTATTAGCGCCAGAGCAAGGTGTATTAATTGATTTTCCACAAGCCTCAATGAGTACCCCTACCACCTGTTTAGCCATTGAAATTAGCAAAGACAAAATAACGAGCGTGGCTAATGCACTTAACATGCAGCAAAACTTTGCACACGATGGCTTATTTGAATATGTACCTCAGTTAGTGCATACCCAGCATAATATTCAAACGCAGCAATTATTAGAGCGCATGGTGCATTTATTTAATGAGCAAGGCGCGCAGCGACATTACTTGATTGATTTATCGTTAAATGAATTGATCACCCGTTTATTACAACAACAAAGCCGCGAGCTATTGCTAGCTAGCTGCGATAAGCCACGCCTTAAAACAACAGTGAGCGATGCCCTGCTTTATATTGAAGAACACTTAAGTGAAACGCTCGACATAAATACTTTATGCAAAATAGCATGTATGAGCCGAAGTAAGTTTTATCAGCAATTTAAACTCGCATTTGGTACTAGCCCAGCCCTTTGGCAACAACAGTTAAGACTTAAAAAAGCGCGTGCTCAATTGCTACAAGGCCATGCAATTAGTAACGTTTGCTTTGATGTTGGATTTAATAGTACGAGTCATTTTAGCCGTTTATTTAAACAAACTTTTGGCATTGCGCCTAAAGAGTGTCGACATTAGCGATAAAGGGGTACTTCCCACATTGGCTGAGTGGCTGAGTAGGCTGATGTAATTTAAACGATTAAAACCCCATATTATAGGGCTTTAAAATGATTTATTCATCTAGCCAATCTATGGCTGCGGTGGCATTTTCAAAGTATTGAATCTCACCCGATATAAACCAGTTACCTATTTTTGCCATTCGAGCTTGCCACTCTTTATTGCCGTAAATGGCTATTTTTTTAAATTCTTTAGAGTGCTTAGCACCTAATTTAAAGTCATCCCACGCTGCGCGTAATTCCCACCCTTCAAGTTCGCTACCATCTATTAAAGCGTTCACAACTGGGTGCTTAACTTCGCCAAGAGCTGAATTTATCATCGGGGTAATTATTTTATAGTCGTCGTGAGTAAGCGTGCCGACGGCTTTAAGTTTTAAAAAAAACTCTCTTCCTGCACGTTCCAGACCAATCGATAAACCATGTGTTGTGTGTACCATTACTGCTCTCCTTAAATAGGCTGAGTGGTAAAAGTACACCCTCTAAAATTAATTAGTCCTGAACTAAATCAATAAATAATCTCAAATAAACGACTCAATTACGCATTTTGTACGCGAGATATCTGGTTTTCTACATCAGTTAAATGGCCCGTTTTAAGCCATAATTTTGCACCATTACTTCCCGCTTTAACGTTAACGGAGCTATTAATAGGCACTCTTAACCAACTGTTTTTTACAAGAGTATCGGCTTGCTCATCAAATGAGCCTTCAAGTACTAGCAGCTCTGCTCCACCTTTTGCGTTTATAACCATGCAGGCGTTGGGCTTAAAGTGCAACAAGCTTACCTCTTCAAAGTCGTCTTTGTATAAAGGGGTTACGGCAACATATTTAAAACTAGGGTGCACCGTACTTTGCATCAAGTCCGTTTGTAAACGCACGTGCGTTCGATCATCTGGTTGAAACTGCCATAACTTTACAAATATAACGCAGCCATTCTTAGACCCCGGTTTATGCTTTGATTGCGGTGGATTACGGATATAAGAACCTGCCACAAAGTCCCCATGCTCATCTTGAAATACCCCTTCAAGCACAACAAACTCTTCACCGCCTGTATGTATATGCGGCGAAAATTCACTGCCAGGTGCATAACGAACAATGGTCGTTGCGCGAGCAACTTCGTCGCCCACTCTATCGAGCGCTCGTCTATCAACACCCGCCATTGGCGATGCAACCCACGGGAGCGTTTCGCTATGTACAACAACTCGTTTACTAAAATCGGCAGCAATTTTCATATTTGGCTCCTAACCGTAACTCCACTTAAATTTTGAACTAATAACCTAATTAAGCCGCAACACTTGGGCGTTTTGCTACTTTTTCTTGCCATGCAACTAAATGGGTTAACTCATTCGGGATTGCTATTTGTGCAAATCCAGCAAATACCAGCCCAGCATACAATGTAATATCGGCAATACTAAACTGTTCACCAGCAACAAACACCGATTGCGCCAGTACATCATTAAAATAGCTAAACCCTTGGCGTGCTTTTTCGCCTTGTTTTTCACCCCAAGCCACATTTTGATACGTTTCAAGCTCTGGACCTAAGCCATCAGTTGCATGATGAAAGTAAGTTGCCACAGCGTCAAGTACCATAGATTCTGCGCGCTTTTGCATCATGTTAATTACTGCACGCTCTTTTGCGGTTTCACCCATTAAAGATAGGCCTTCAAATGCGGTATCAATATACTCAGTAATAGCGGTACTTTCTGATATAAACGTGCCGTCATCTAGCTCTAATACGGGCACGCCTGCTAATGGGTTTTTAGCTAAAAAGGCGTCTGTTCTGTGCTCACCATTCAGTAAATCAACAGGTACAAACTCAACATTTGCAGTGGCATTTTTTTCAGCTAAAGCGATACGAACACGAAGTGGGTTTGGAAAGTTTTCTACATCATAAATTTTCATAGCAATCTCTATCTTTATTGTTTAAAAGTGAATCAATGGCAGCAAACTACCTACCAATAGGTAGCTTATAATATTAAAGTAAATTTAAGTCAACGTTTAAATTTTTCTGATTTATAGGATTTAACTTAATTCATAATAAAATTAGGGGGTTGCTTAAAAATAAAAACGCTTGTAAATAACTACCTACTGGTCGATAATTTTGCTATACCAATTGCATTAAATAAGTGATCTATTATTGCGCTAAGAAAATAGCGCAATAATAACAAGGCGAAAATTATGACATCTAGTTATTCTATATGAATAATTTTTAACGCAGTTAGTGAGTTGTTTAATGCGATACAATGATCATGTTTTAATAAAATTGGTATTACTGCAGATAGGAAATATTCAAAATGAGTAAAAAAGAAGCTTTATTAAAAGCAGCTGAAAACAAGGTGCGCCTTGGCGGATACAGTAATTTTAGTTTTAGAGAGCTCGCCAGCGAAGTTGGAATTAAGAGCGCCAGTGTGCACTATCACTTTCCGACTAAGGCCGATTTAGGTGCTGAGCTTGCTCATCAATATACTAATTCTTTTTTAGCTGCGTTAGGCGAGCCAAACGAGCTTAAAGCAAGCGGTAAAAATCCTATTGATGTGTACACTCAGCTTTTTAGAAGTGCATTAGTAACCGATCGTAAAATGTGTTTATGTGGTTTGCTAGGAGCCGAAAGCGATAGCCTTCCAGATAAAGTACGCCTTGAAGTAAAACGCTTTTTTAATCAAAATTTAACATGGCTTAGCGCTGCGCACTTAGCTAATGGTGACCTCAACCCTACTAAAGCGGCTATTCAAACAGTGAGCCTGCTTGAGGGCGCTATGATGATAAGTAAAACGCTCGACGATAATAGTTACTTTGAACTTGCAACTCAGTAATACCTAAATTTAGTACACAAAAAAGCGAGCTATTCATAATGAATAGCTCGCTTTTTTAATGCTTGAAATAACTTATGTGATTATTAAACCGCTGTTGGTTTAACTTTATGCTTAGAGTGCACAATAGCTAAAACAATTAAGCCAATCACTGTTACTACAGCACCAATAGGTTTACCTAAATCGCTTGATAAGTTAAGGCCAATTGCTGCAGTGCCAATATAAGAAACCGTTACCGCTGTTGCTATAACAGCAGGAACACTGGCAATCCAATGGAATGTGCCACGGTCAAACAAGTACTTAGTGGCAAGCCATAATACGCTTGTAGAAAGCAGCATGTTTGAAAATGCAAAGTAGCGCCAAATTAATGAGAAATCGAGCTTCGTCATAAAGTACGCTATAGCAAGTATAGGCACCGCCACTAATAAGCGATTACGTAAGCTTTGTGGAATATTAAACGCATCAACAACAGTTAAACGTAGTGAGCGGAACGCTGTATCACCAGAAGTAATTGGGAATACTGCTACTGCAATAATTGCCATTATACCGCCAAATACGCCTAAGTAACTGTTAGCTACATGGTTTACTACTAAACCTGGACCACCTTGATCAAGCAATGCTTTTAAGCCCGCGTAACCATCTGGGAACGCTGCAATACCAGCAAGTGCCCATACACAACCTACAATACCTTCACACATCATAGCGCCGTAATAAACTGGACGTACGTATTTTTCGTTAGTTAAACAACGCGCAATAATAGGCGCTTGAGTAGAGTGAAAACCACTAATAGCACCACAGGTAATTGTTATAAATAACAGTGGCCAAGTTGGTAGTCCATCTGGATTTGGCTCTAAAAAGTCATGTGCGTGATCAGCTTCAAAGTAAGCTAAAAAGTCACTTGGTACCGGTAAGTGCGGCGCATTAATAAGTAATGAAATAGCAATTGCCACTGTCATTACAATCATTAGCGCACCAAAAATTGGGTAAAACTTAGTGATAATTTTATCAATTGGTAGCAAGGTCGCTAAAAAGTAATACGCTAAAATAGCGAGTACCCAAAAGGTATTATTTGCCAGTATTGTACCTTCAAAAAAATCAAGGTTACTTAGCAAACCTGCAGGGCTCATAATAAATACTACACCTACAAAAAACAGTAGCATGGCAGTAAATACAAGCATAAAGCCTTTAAATACGACGTTGTAATAATGGCCTGCGATTTCTGGTAGGCTTTTACCGTCTTCTTTTATACTCATTACACCTGAGAAGAAGTCGTGTACAGCGCCACCTAAAACATTACCAAGTACAATCCATACTAGTGCAACAGGGCCGTATAATGCACCTAAAATTGGACCAAATATTGGGCCTACGCCAGCAATATTTAAAAACTGAATTAAAAATGCTCTTACAGGGTGAATAGCGACGTAATCGACACCTTCGCTAAAGCGTTTTTGTGGTGTGTCTGCAGTTGGATCCAAGCCGGCTTGTTTTTCAACAAATGGGCTGTAAAACTTATAACCCATTATTAAAATAGTGAGGCAGATAAAAAAGATGATCATAAAGCACGTTTCTCTTTTTGTATTTTAGTTATAGAGCGCATTGTGTGTCGCCCCGCCTTTTCAATCCGTGAATAATCGACGAACATTAACAAAGCTTTACCTTTCAAACAATAAGACGTTTAGCTAATACTATAGTCGATATAAGCCACTATTTACGTAAGCTGCGCACTTAACACTCACTTATCGCCTATGTCTTATTTTAGGCACAAAAAAAGCGGTTAAACTTTTACGTTATAACCGCTTTCACACACAATTTTTTTAGAGTGGGTTCATAAACTCACTAATTTGTTGATGCGTTAAAGTAGGTGTTGCACCAGAACTTTCGGCGACCATTGCTCCAACAGCACATGCAAAGTCAACGGCATATTGCGCGTCGTCGTTGCTACAAAGCTGATAAATTAACGAACCTAAAAACGAATCCCCTGCGCCAACAGTGTCAATTACGCTAATTAAATAACCTGAATTATAAAAATTTTCGCCTTTGATTGTTAATAAAGCACCGTGGCTGCCTTTAGTTACACATAAGTAATCGGTATTTATTTGCTGTGCTATAAACGCTAAATTTTGTTCAAGCGAATGAAACTTACAACCCATCGCTTTTGCTATTTCGTATAGCTCTTCATCGTTTAACTTAATAAAGTCTGCTTTATTCATTAAATCTACAAGTGTTTCTAGCTTGTAATGCGGTGCACGTAGATTTACGTCAAATACTTTAAAGTTTGCTACATCAACTAGTTGATTTAATGTTGCTAAAGACGCTTCGCTTCGCCCAATTAGGCTGCCAAATACAAATACATCGCTACTTTTAACTTTACTAAGTAACTCATCGGTAAGCGCTATATTATCCCATGCAGTGTCTGCCACTATTTCATAACTTGCAGAGCCACCACTGTCGAGTGTTACCTCAACCGTGCTAGTTTTTTTGTCACTATTAATAGCAATGTATTCGCAGCTTACGCCTTTGCTAGTAATTTCGCTTAGTAGCTCAGCGCCTAACTCGTCGTTACCAACAGCGCTGCTCATGTCGGCTTTAATGCCTAGTGAGTTAATACGCACACACATATTAAGTGGCGCGCCACCTAAACGTTTACCCGAATCAAAACAATCCCACAGCACTTCGCCAAAACAGCTAACACTTACGTTTTCGCCTGATTTATGATTAATTAAAATGCTCATAATTAGTTACTCTTTTCATCAAGTACAGCCTGCATAATGGCTTTAATTTTACTATTAGATGCATACAACGCAGCAATCGACTTTTTATATTCAGCAGTAAACGTGTCGTTATGCTCAAGCTTACCAAACAAGCTCGTTAACTTTAAAAATGCAATCGGGCTAGTTTGAGTCTCTTGCGCGTAAGAATTAAGCTCTTTGTGCATCGCATCTTGAATTTCAAGTTGCTCGCCGTTTTCACTTAAACCCTTATCGCTGTATAAGCACCAAGTAGCAATAACAAGCGTTGCAAGTGACACATCTCGACCTTGTACTAGGTTTTCGTTAATTGTGGCAATTAAAAACTTAGGCAGTTTAGCTGAGCTTTCACTACAGATACGCGCTAAGCTGTCTTTAATATTAGGATTAGCAAAACGCTCTATTAACGTATCTTTGTAGCTTTCAAGGTCAATGCCTTCAAGTGGTTCAAGATTTGGCGTTACTTCTTTATCCATAAAAGCACGTAGGTATGTGGCAAATAATTCATCCGATACCGTTTCGTCAATAGTGCCGTAGCCATGGATTGAACCTAATAAACCAAGTACAGAATGCCCTGCATTAAGTAAACGTATTTTCATGGTTTCATAAGGCGTTACATCAGTAACAAACTGTGCACCAACAACATCCCAATTTGGACGAGAGTCACTAAATGTGTCCTCTATTACCCATTGTGTAAACGACTCACAGGTAATTGGCCACTCGTCGCTAACACCATATGCATCAACCACGTAATCAATATCACTCTTTTTAGATACCGGTGTAATACGGTCAACCATCGCATTTGGAAACGATACGTTTTGCTCAATCCACTCACTTAGGTCTTTGTCTTGCTCTGTAGCAAAGGCTAAAAGCATTTTGCGTGTTACGTTCCCGTTGTGCTGAATGTTATCGCACGACTGAACTGTAAACGCACCTAGGCCTTGCTCTTTACGCAGTTTTAACGCAGCACTAATGTAACCAAACGCTGTAATTGGGTCGTTCGGGTTGTTAATGTCGTTAATAATATCTGGATTGCTGGTGTCAAACTCACCCGTTGCAGGGTTAAAGTTGTAACCGCCTTCGGTAATAGTAAGCGACACAATTTTAGTATCGCTGTGCGCTAACTTATTAATTACCGCTTGTTTGTCCTCTGGAGCAAACAAAAAGTCGATCATTGAGCCTATTACTTTGTTATCTATTTTACCGTCTGGGTGTCTAACAGTAAGCGTATAAAGGTAATCTTGCTGCTTTAAAATATCACGCAGACCACGATTACCCTCTAAAAGGCCAACACCACATATGCCCCATTGCTCAGAGCCTGGGGTTTTTAAAAGCTCGTTAACATATACCGCTTGATGAGCACGATGAAAACCGCCCACGCCAATATGAACAATACCGGCTTTAACTGCGCTACGGTCGTAGGTTGGTGTATCAATATGGCTTGGTAATTGAGCCAAGCTTAGTTGGTTTAGCCCTGTAACTAGAGCGTCAGTGTGTTGATGTTGCGTCATGGTGCGACCTTACTAAACAAAAATAAAATATAAATTACGATACTGTATTACGATAAGTAATTACGATGCTGTATTGAGTACTTTATGGCGTTTTAACGACCAGTACGCAGTAACAAAATAAATAACAGTACAAATAAAACAGGCTATTTCGAATTGCGATTTATTAGCGCTGTACATACTCATAGTTTCACTGAAAAACATCACCTGGCTGGCAAATATAAAAATAATAACCAGTGAAACCGTAGAAACCGCATTAAGTACTTTGGTAAATACAGAGCTGTCAATTACTGGCTTTGGAATGTCTTTAGCCTCAGCTGCTTGATATTCTTTAATATCACGCTGCTCTTGCTCTTGGGCTGCAATTTCTTGTGTGTAATCGTCGCCGGCGCCATATTTTTTAGCTAAAAGCGTGTAAATAACAATGGTGAAAATCCACGTAGGAATAAACAAGTAGTAAAACGACATTACATCAATTGCATTTAAACCAAACCCAAACACAAGCGCCAGCGCCCAAGATGCTATAGCCGGTACGCTGTGGGTAATATTTTTATATTTAGCCCAGTAACGTGTTAGGCCAATTTTAGGAAATAACACATGCTCAGCAAACACAATGCCGCCTACTGGTACAACTAATAAGCCTGCATAGGTAAGTAGCGGAAGCATTTGTGAAAATACAAATGGGAAACACGCAATAATTACGGTTACAACACCTACAATAGCGGTGGTGCGTTCACGTGATTGATTAACAAATATAGATTGTGCTGCAAGGCCTGCACGGTAAAGGTTTGCGTTAGCTGTAGTCCAACCGGCAATAATTACAATAACAAAACCAGTCCAACCTAATGCATGGTATGCAACATCACCCGGATCAAGTGATGAAATAGTTGTTTTAAGTAATACCGCAACACCTGCGCCCATAATACCGGCAGAGATCCACGCTAAGTAATGACCAAAAAACATGCCCACACCGGAAAACAAACCATAGCTTTTGCGTTTAGCAAATCTAAAAATAGCCATGTCGATTAAACCAAAGTGAGTAATTGAGTTAGCAGCCCATGCAAAGCCAATCACTTCTAATAGGCCAATGCCCTTTTCACCATCGGCATTGGTGCCCGTCCATATGGAGGAGTCGCCTATGGTCATAAAGTCGCTAAAGCTAGTTAAAGAGGTAGAACCTAATACGTGATCTGAAAGCTCAGGGAATAACGCGAACGAACCTGCAATAAATATAACAAATAGCCACGGCGCACACAGCTTTGAAAAGTCAGCAACCGTAGAAAAGCCATACATCGCAACAAACACAACAATAGAGCCAACAGCTAAAACAATGGCTACAAACCAAAAGCTATTTGGATACCAATCAAGTTGTGCAGGTATATCAAAAAAAAACCGCACGGCGGTGGAGGATACCGTGATCATCGCGGCCGATATAACACTAAAAATAACCACGTTAGCCCAGTTATAGAGCTTGGTCATTGAGTTACCAGCAATTTTGTTTAAGTAGTTATATAAACTTAAGCGGGTTTCTACTGCAATGGGTGCAGTAATCAGCCACCAAGAACACATTGCTAACAGGTTACCTATTAATAAACCCAGTAGAATGTCGATGGTTGAAGCGCCTAATGCAACAAACGTTGCACCAATAACAAATTCAGTAGCCGCAACATGTTCGCCGGCGTATAGCCCTGCAAAATGCTTCCAGCCGTGAAGCTTATTATTAGCAACGGGAAGCTGCTCTTCGTTTACTTCACTTAAATTAGGTGTGTTTTGATGTGTTGTCATTATCACTTCCTGTGCCCTATCATTGTTCGTACCCTTGTGCGAATAACGGTTTAAGGCGTGTTATTAATTTTATGAAATGCGCTTGAGAATTTGTTCAGCCGTGTACTCATTAGTGATCAACGAATTAATCAGTTTGCCTTTCAAAGCGCTTGTTATAGCAGTCACTTTTTCTGGGCCAGCCGCAATACCAAAGACAGGCTTATTGGTGTTAAGTTTTAGTGGCGCACTCAGTAAGCACTGAGTTAGCGTATTATTAATAAGCTTACCGTTTTTGTCATAAAGCCAACTTACCACCTCACCTGCCACGCCAGCATCTTGAAATGATTGCAATTGTTTAGGCTCAATAAAACCATCCATAAGTAATGGTGAGTTTTGTGTCATATGGCCAATTCCCACGAAAGTCGCATCGGCATTCGCAGCTAAATGAAAGATATTTTTAACCGGTGCTAAATTGTGCAATAAGTGTTTTTCGGCTTGCGTTTGCGCGAGTAAAGGTAAAGGCAGCGGGAAGTGTTGAGCGTTCACGCGATTGGCCATACTGACCACAATATCAAATTTCGAAGCTGAGCCATCTTGCATCATATTGCCCACGATCGAGACCAATTTATGCTGCTCACATTTCATAGTGGATAATTCATCAATACACGCTTTTAACGAACGCCCTGTACCAAAGGCAAGTATTTTAGGCTGTTTTGATTTTAAGTAACGTTCAAGAATTTTTGCGCCACTTTGGGCAAGACCATGAGTAGAATTTATATCAGTAGGATCACTCGGTGCAATTTCACATTCAACTAAATTAAATGTACTTTTTAGTTGCTCTGCCAGTTCCATACAACGTGTAATGGGATGATCTAATCGAACTTTGATTAAGCCTTCACTGACAGCAAGCGCTACCAATCGCTGCGCAGATTGCCGTGATACATCTAACTTTTGCGCAATCTCGTCTTGCGTATTTTTGGCAACATAGTAAAGCCACGCTGCACGAGCTGCATCTTCTAATTTTTTTAGTTCGCTGTTTGATTTTTGGTTCATAATGATGACTCGTGTGTAAGTGTTGGATAGGTTGTAAAAAACGAGCGCCAATGTGACAGTAACGCCACATCTGGAAAGTTTATATGCACATGATTAACGCCTTTATCTAAATGCTTGCCGCCAAAATAATGCATAACCTGCATATTTGCACTTATTGCAGCCTGGATACCTGCACTGCTATCTTCAATCACCAAACAGTTTTGCGGTAACACGCCCATCTGTTGTGCTGCGTGTAAAAATAGATCGGGTGCGGGCTTACCAACGCTCACCTCTTCACTGGTAAAAATATTTTTAAAAAAAGCATCAAATCCAACTACATTTAAGGCTTTTTGTGTTCTTAGTAAACTACTGCTGGTCGCAATACAAAATGGAACATTAAGGTTTAAAAGTATATTTTTGATACCGGCTGTTGGTTGTAATTGCTCAGCAAACAAGGTAACTAGCGCATGTCGATAATCGCTTTCAAACTGCTCTGGCACGCTCACGCCAAAAGTAAACGCTATCTTTTCACTCACCGATTTAAAACTACAGCCTAAAAAGTGCTGCTGAACATAATGCATGTCTATATTGATATTTAATTCACTTAACATGCGTATTAATACGCGAGCACTTAGCACCTCGCTATCAATAACAACACCGTCACAATCAAAAATCACTAGTTCTACACTGTCAGTCATTTGCCACCTTTCTATGCACTTAATTTCAAATCTCACCATTTGGGCATTAGCCCTACTGATGAGCATATTCCCTCTTGAGTAATGGAATGTCAATAAAAAGTGAATGAGAAATGCACCATAATGATGATTAAAGACTGACATAGAGGCGGAAATTCTAACTTTTCAAACGAGTTACACACTGTTGTTAGACATAGGTCTAATAAGACTTTATACAGAATTGGAAAAAACCAATCCAAAATACAAATCATATCAATCCAATTAATCAATTTTACCGAAGTTAATAAAGTTAATACACTTATTAACAGTTAAACAGCCTGCACCACTGCTGGCACTTTTAAAATAGATGAGGTCGACAATGAACACTCAAATAAACAAAACAAATAAAACTAAATTAACGCTTAGTGCATTAGCACTTGCAATGGCATTACCGGCAAGTGCAGCGACAACACTGACTAAAGACAACGGCGCGGCTGTTGGCGACAACCAAAATTCAATGACTGCTGGCGAGCGCGGCAGTGTATTGTTAGAAGACGTACAACTAATTCAAAAACTACAACGCTTTGCACGTGAGCGTATTCCTGAGCGTGTAGTACATGCTCGCGGTACAGGCGCACACGGTGTGTTTGTTGCATCAAAAGAACTAAATGATTTAACAATTGCAGCCCCTTTTACACAAGCGGGTAAAGAAACAGACGTATTTGTTCGCTTTTCATCGGTAATTCACTCAAAAGGCAGTCCAGAAACACTGCGCGACCCACGTGGCTTTGCGACTAAATTTTATACCGAACAAGGTAACTGGGATTTAGTGGGTAATAACCTGCCGGTATTCTTTATTCGTGATGCGATTAAATTCCCAGACATGGTTCACTCTTTAAAGCCATCGCCTGTAGATAATATTCAAGATCCTAATCGTTTTTTTGATTTTTTCTCGTATGAACCAGGTTCTACTCACATGTTAACGTGGGTTTACAGCGACTACGGTACACCAGCAAGTCTGCGTAAAATGGATGGTTGGGGCGTACATGCATACAAAATGATTAATAAAGCTGGTGATGTTAAGTATGTTAAGTTTCATTGGGTAAGCCAGCAAGGTATTGATAACCTTGATTCAAAAGAAGTTGCTAAGGTACAAAGTCAAAACTTTCAGCATCTAACACAAGATTTATACACCGAAGTTAATAAAGGCAACTTCCCAAAATGGGATCTCTATATTAAAACGCTTGACCCATCGCAGCTTGATGACTTTGATTACAACCCATTAGATGCAACCAAAATGTGGTTAGATATTAAAGAAACCAAAGTAGGAACAATGACCTTAAACCGTATGCCAACTAACTTCTTCCAATCGACGGAACAAGTAGCAATGGCACCGGCAAATGTCATTCCAGGTATTGAGCCATCTGAAGATCGTTTATTACAAGGTCGTGTGTTTTCGTACTCAGATACTCAAATGTACCGCTTAGGTGCTAACCACCAGCAACTGCCAATTAACCGTGCAAGAGTGGCAGTGGTTAACTACAACCAAGACGGCGCAATGAATATTGGCAACACAACAAGCAATGTGAATTACCAACCAAGCCACGAAAACGTAGCTGAAAACCCAATTGCACGCAGAAGCCAAACAGAGCTTAAAGGCTTTGTACAGCAAGCGGCGATTAAAAAGCAGCAAAACTTCGCGCAAGCGGGTGTTTTGTATCGTGGCTTTAGCAAACAAGAACGTACAAACTTAGTTAATAACCTAGCAGGCGATTTAGGAAAAGTGCAAAACAGCAAAGTTAAACACAAAATGCTTAGCCACTTTTACAAAGCTGATAGTGAGTACGGTACACGCTTAACTAAAGCTGTAAACGGCGATATTAAAATGGTTAAACAACTTGCAGCTAACTTATAAGCAACTAGTTAAAAGCAATTAGTCCCAACTAAATAGCTATTTAAACCACAACCATGAGGGAGGGAAAACCCCTTCCTCCTTTTATACAAGGCAATGGTTATGCGTAATTTATTAATTATAGTCGCTCTACTGCTAAGCTTTACCAGTAGCGTTTACGCTCAAAATACACCAGATATACAAATAACGAGTACACAAACTAAAAACCAACACTCTGCACAAGCCCAATACCAAAGCTTATTTGCTTATTACTTTGCCGCAGCACGCACCAACGACATAGACGTAATAGAGCAATTTGTAGATGCAGGTATTCCTATCGACAGCTACAACAATAAAGGCTATACCGCATTAATGATTGCTACTTATCACGGTAATAAAAACACGGTTAACATGCTTTTGCAGTTAGGCGCCAATGCCTGTTTAGAAGATAACCGAGGCAACACAGCGCTAATGGCCGCTATTTTTAGAGGTGAATTTAGTATAGCTAAAACACTCGTATCACTTGATTGCGATAACGCGCATCAAAACAAAGCAGGCCAAACAGCCGAGCAATTTGCACAAACATTTGGTCAACAAAAAGTTATAGAGTTACTAGCGCAGGTAAATAATGCAAAATAATCTGCACGCAACAAAAAGCCCTAAAATAATAGGGCTTTTGATTTACTAAATATATGTTCAAATTAAACGTACTTACTCTAAAAACAGTGTGTTTATTAAGCTTTCTTGTTCTTTTCCAGCTTCATGTTTTAATGCTCGTATAAAATCCATAGAATTGGCGGGACTGTTTGGATAACCATGATTTTTCCAAACCAACTTGAGCGCATTAATAATGGGTTCATCCCCAATAGCAGCGCGTAGCTTAGCAAAGACAATGGTTGCTCGCGAATATTGGTCAAAGCTTTGTGTAGCATCAACTAAGGCTGATCGCTCCTTTATGTTCATCAGCATACTTTGCTCATAGCGTGTTGTTTCATACTCAACCAGCGCTTGCATTGTTGCTTTCCCATAACGCTGCTCTATAACAACAAGCTCAATATACTTTGCCATAGACTCCACTAAAAAAGCGCTATCTGAAAATACCCCATTACCAATATCATGGCCAAACCATTGATGCGCGGTTTCATGAACTGCACGGCGATAGCGTTGATCAAAGCCTGCATTAGCGCTTGGCTTTGATCTAAAACCAACACTGTCTTCAATAAATATAAGTTGCGGCAATGCATAACCTGTAGCACCAACACTAGGCGAGCCTATTAAACTCAATTGTTTTGCTCTATAAGGGCTTATATTATTAAGCCATTTTATTGTATCGCCCATTGCGCTAAGGTTTACAGCTATAGACTCCGCTCGTGCTGGCTCGTTTTTATCTTTAGCAAACACGTTTAATATCACGCCATTTTGCTGTTTGGTAACAGGGGAATAAGGCACCGTCACCCAAGCTGGGATTGCATTTATGGGTGTACGAGTCTCAAAATGAAATATTTCGCGGTCATCTTTGCTGGTACGTGATATTTCCTCTCCTTGGGTTATAACCTGATAACCCCTTGTTGTACTCACTTTACTCGACATAGTAAGCCACTGGTAATGAGTACTTGCTTTCGCCGTTTTAGCAAATAGCTTCGTGGATCTAATCACCGACTCCACTTTAAGTGCGTGTTGCTGACGAAGTATAGGATCGGTTAATTCATAATTATCTTGATAGCCAACAGTCGGCAATAAAGGCACTGATCGTATATAGCTAAATTCAGGGGTTATTATCTGATGGCCTCTTACTGGCCAAAGCTTAGCTTGATGAACATCAAACCGTGTAACTAGTTTACGTATTTCTCCTGGCAGTATTTCATTCTCAAACTTAAACACAGCTTGATTAAGTAATGGAAAGCTTTTAGCCCTTTGCGCACCATCGATTTCAATATCGGCCCATTTATAAAAACCAGAGCGCCCAACCAATATCTCTTTAATAGGGGCTTGATGGGTGTTTTTTAAGGTATATATTAAGGAAAAATGAGCTTGCTGCTGATGCGGATAAAAGTCTACATTAGCATCAATGTGCACAATGTTTGGCTGTGCTACATTGCGCCATTGTGAGAATGCTTTTTCGTATTGTGCTTTAAAAGCCTCGCGCTTATGCGAGTTAGTTAAAGGTTTTTCATCCACCAGCTTTAAGTGCAATTGAGTAAATAGTGCCACAGTGATAAGTAAAGGAATAAGTAACCAAAAATGTTTAACCCCCATTACTCTTCGGCTCAACCCGGCACCTCGGTGATTAAAAACCCCCATAATTATAACTAAACTTATACACGCCATTGACCAAACTAATACATAAGGCCAATAACTACTTATACTTGCACGATAACCCCAAAAGTTATCAGGTGCCTGCAAAGGCGTCCAAGCAACACTCCACAATGTATGCGTAAGACCAAGATAAGTCATTATCGGTGTAAATTTGATAAGTAAAATAACAGCAATTAGAAAACCCGCAATAAGCTGCGAACGACACAAATTAAATACACACAAAAATACACACGCAACAATGGCAAGCACAATTGCCATCAAAAATAAAATGGTTAAATGTACTTCAAATTGATATGCACTGTGTAAAAACCACTGAGCTGCACTTGCCCCTAATAAGCTCATTGTTAAAAAAACCAATATCATAGTGCCTAGGACCAATAGCTGACTGTTTAAAAAGTAATATGTTTTGAGCGGTGTAGCAGCGATCAGCTCAGCTATATTATAGTATTTAGCAAAGCAGCTTACTTGCCAGCTCCACAAAGCCATTAATAAAGTGCCAAACAACAATTGCATATCAAATGCATAATAGCTAATTGCATCAAGGCTTGTGGTGCTCATAACACTCATTGGTTCAACATAACCAGACGACGAGGCAACACTATTAAAAACCATCACCGGCCAAACAAAAATAATCAGTAAAGTAACAGGGTGTGAAACCAAATTAACCAGCGTAGTTTTGTATAAACTAGCCATCATCAAAAATGGCTTTTGCGTGACTCTCGCTGTTTTATATTCAGCGGGTTCTAACGTGTTGTAGCGAACGCATTCGTTAGTATTTTTACCTTTTTGACTCTTTAATAATGTGTGTTTTTTATTTTTACTAAAAGTAATATAAAAAACACCAACAGCAAGCATACTCACAACAACGCGATTAATAGCAAATGAAGCTCCTAATGAATTGGTTAAACTGTTTATTACGGCTGTGTATGCAAAAGGGTCAAGCCAAACAAATAATGTATAAAAGCGATTACTTATAATACTACTTCCAGCAAGCAATGGATTTCCGGTAATACTTGCAAGCATTATGTAGCCTATCCACAACACCGCAAAAACAACATAATTGGGCAATGAAGTCGTTGATTTATGGCAAACAAAAAAGGCAACAACAACTAAAAAGCAGCTATTTGGTAACAACACTAAAAAGCTATTAAATACAGTAAAAGAAACCATATTTGGTATATAGCCCAATTGCCTTACTTGCATGTATATCATTACTAAATCACTGATTAAACTAATAATAAAAACCAAGCAAATCAGTAAGCATACTCTTGCTAAACTGCGCTTAAATAAGCTAGTTTGCGTAGCATAAATAAGCTCCTGCATTGACGCGTGCTGATCTCGTAAAAATATAACGGGCGCCAATACTCCTACAAGCACAGGTAACTGCATCATTTGTAGCATTGTAATATTTAACTTAAATTGTTTTAATGAATTAACTTCAACTGCTGCAAGCCCAGAGGACAACATAATCGCAAATACTAAAGGGATAATAATGCACAGCCAAACAAGTGGTTGGCGCACTGCATATCGCCACTCATTAAAAATTAACATGTTTGACTTCCTTCATTGAGTGCAAAAAAGTACTTGTCTTGAAGCGTAGCGGGCGAGTTTATTGCATTTTGTGCAGGCGCTGTGTCTGCATACACACGAAATGACGCTCTACCATAGCGATGGCTCTTACTTAATACATGCTGATTTGGTATGCCCGTAGGTAAACTTTCGAGCTGCCAAATCTTACCTTCTAAAGGAACTAGTAACTCTTTTACGTCACCGCTTTGTATGAGTGCTCCTTGATCTATAATGGCCACGTAGTGACATAAATTTTCTACATCTTCAACAATATGGGTCGATAACAATACCAACCTATTTTGACTAATACTAACGAGTAAATTGTTTAAACTTTCTCGCTCCACGGGATCAAGCCCAGCAGTGGGTTCATCCATAATAATTAGTTTTGGGTTACCTAACAAAGCCTGAGCCACGCCAAAACGCTGCTTCATTCCTCCCGAAAAATTAACGACCTTTTTATTAGCAAACTGAGTCAGATTGGTTAGCTCAAGTAAACTATTAATTTGGTTTTTGCGTGCATTACCATCTATGCCTTTTAATACGGCAATATGCTCAAGTAGCGCCCGACAACTCATATTGGGATACACGCCAAAATATTGTGGTAAATAGCCTAGCTGCGATCTAAGCGCATCTGGTTGGCTAATCACATCAAGGCCATTAAAGTTAATATGTCCTGAGTCGGCATTTTGTAAACACGCGAGTGTGCGCATAAGTGTTGATTTACCCGCCCCATTAGGGCCAAGTAGACCGACCATACCGGCGGGTAGAGTGATCGTCACATCATTCAAAGCCTGCGTACCATCTGCGTATTTTTTGTTGATATTTTTCAGTGTAAGCATTAGTTTCATCCTTAATTGGTATAGCACCAGCTTAAGAAAGCAAGTCAATACAAGCGAGAAAATAATGGTTAACGTATTGAAATAAATGATGAACATAAAAAAGTAACGTTGGTCATTTAAATATGACCTTTCATCATTTAAATAAACGGCCTAGTATGCTTAAAACGGTTACTAACCCTATGAAATAAAATAATTATTTTAAAAATAAATTATGATTGAAACAATTTTATGGATAAACTAGCGCGCTCAGCGTAGTGAATTGTGCAAAGGTAATGTTTAAAATAAAAAGACAATTTTATCTAAGCGTATCTGTTCAGAAACTATAATAAAAATGGAGTCACATATGCAGCAAGCCAATACACCAATATGGCAACGCTTTAGCATTGCCCAGCTAATAATTTTTTTACCGCTAATTGCTGCTATTATGCTCGACTCTCATATACGCTTTTTGTCATCACATATGAATTCAACGAGCCAATATCTGGCTATTAACATTCAACTTTTTTTACAGTGTATTCCCTTTTTTATTGCCCATGCGTTTGCATATCGTTTATTACTTACACCCGCAATCATAGTTTGGCTGTCAGGCTTTTTAGCCTATCCATCTCTCTTGCTAGTATTTAATAACCAGCTTCTTAACTTTTCGCAATGGCAATACCTTGATGCACAATGTTGGGTATTGTGCGCATCTGCAAGTGGTGTATGGCTTATTACTAAACGCACTAATAAAAATAACAATGTGTTGAGTAATAAATGGCTTAAATCCTTGTTTTCACTTGATACAGTCGTGTTTATAGTACTTTTAGCTTGGGCAATTGTTACATCAAGCATACTCAATACGCACACTGATCCTATGCTAAACCAGCCTATTGAGCCTGTTATTGACGTTTATAAAGTATTCACACAGTTTGATACTTTTTTGGGTTACCTTTGGCAAATTACTGTTAGTGCCGGATTAGTATATGGAGTGTATTTATTAAATAGATATTTATTAATACGCTACGTATTAACCTATCATGGCGTACTGATGTTTTTGTTTGCAAGTTTAATAAGCCTCGTTGCACTTACACCTGTATTAACATCGTGCTTGCTACTGTTACCTATTAACGATTTACCCTCAGGCATTGCTAACTTAACACCAGGCGGTAATGATAATATTTTCAGCCCTGAAAATTATCAGTTTGTATTTTTATTTTTGGCTATAAGCACACCGATTATTTTAGCGTTTGAACGACAGCAACAACACGTTCAAATTAGCAACATTGCCCAGCAACAAACAAAAACAGAGCTAAAGCTACTTCAACAGCAAATTAACCCTCATTTTTTATTTAATACATTAAACAACCTTTACGCACTGACATTAAAAAAAGCAGATAATGCACCAGATCTTGTTATGCAATTAGCTAACTTACTGCGTTACAGTGTTTATGAAGGCCAAAAAGCACAGGTGAGTTTAAAAAAAGAAATTAATTATTTAAAAGGTTTTATTGCATTGCAGCGTTTACGAAGTGCTGAGCGCTGCAACTTTGATGTGCAATGGCCTGAATATCAACAACACTATTTAATTTCGCCACTACTGTTAATAATGATTTTAGAAAACGCGATAAAGCATGGTGTAGAGCCCACGTCACAAAAAGTAACGGTTGTGTTTAAAATCACCATGGCCGATAACATACTAACGCTATTTTCCTCTAACCCTATTCTACCTAATAACAATTCAGAGCATGGGGTGGGACTTAACAATTTACGCCGTAGGCTGACTCTTTTATATCCAAATAAGCACACATTAATTATTAATGAAAATAAAAATCTTTGGCAAACCACACTTAAATTGGAGCTGGCTGCATGTTAAACACAATAATTGTTGATGATGAGCCGCTCGCGCATGACGTTATACTGCATCATTTAAGTGCCCATAAAGATATTAATATAAGCGGACAATACCTTAACGCTAAAGATGCATTATGTGCTTTAGCCACATCATCTATTGATTTGTTATTTTTAGACATAAACATGCCCGAACTATCAGGCATTGCATTACTAAAAGTGCTCGCGAATCGACCACAAGTGATTATTATTAGTGCGTATCAAGAATATGCTTTAGCCGGTTTTGAACTTGACGTAACTGACTACCTACTAAAACCAGTCTCTGCGCAACGCCTTGAACAAGCACTCAATAAAGTACGGAAAAAAAGAAAACACATAACGCTAAATCCCAAGGCACCTCTGACTATTACGCTTAAAATCGATCGTGAAAAACATAAAATTCAATTAAGCGACATAGACATGTTTGAAGCGTATGGAAATTATGTAAAAGTATGGCAAGGTGAAAAAGCATTACTTGCAAGCTGTACTCTCAAATACATATTGCAGGAACTTGATACTTCATTTATTCAAGTCCACAAATCTTACGTTATTAACAAACACAAAGTGGTTGCGTTAAGTAATGAAAGCGTTCAACTAGCATCAGGCGTGTCAGTTAAAATTGGCAAGTCATTTAAACAACAAGTGCGCGACATTATTTAATCTGAGATCTTATTTTATGTTTATCTAAAACATAACTTTAAGCTTTTCCCTAACAACGACTCTAGACTTTAGCACTTAACCTTTGTGGCTTTTCTCGCGTTACAAAGTAGCAAATTAGCGAGCCCACTGTTACCAGCACAACCCCTTGCCAAAACGAAGCACTCAGCGTAATAGATAAATACAACGCCGAAATAATAGTAGAAAACACCGGTGTAAAGTACGAAAGCGTTCCCAACAGCATTAAGTTACCGCCAATAATAGCTTGATTCCACAGTGCATAACCGCTCCCCACGACTACACCAGCTAATAATAACGTCATGCTTGAGCCCAGTGAAAACGTTAACTGTGATTCATTACTAAAACCATATTGCGCCCACAAACTCATTGCCGTAACAGCAAAAAATAACGTAATGGCATTTTTACCATCACTCAGCTTTTGCGTTACCACACAATAAATAGCCCATATAAACGCTGCAGCTAATGCCATTAAATAAGTAGCAGGATTATCAGCAAAGTTAGTAACAAGCGTATCGAGTGACATTTTTTGATCGCCCGTAATACACCAAGCAACGCCTAAAAAAGCAATGATCATGCTTGGGTAAACCCAGTAACTTACTGTTTTACGACCAATAATAATAGAGAGTAATATTGTCAGCGTGGGCCATAAATAATTAATAACCGCCATTTCCATTGCCTGATGACGACTATTTGCCATACCAATAGAAAGCGCCAAACAAATTTCGTACGCTACAAATAATAAAGTACCTACTACCAAGTGACGTTTTGAAAACCCACTAAACTTGGGCACTCCCATAACCAAAATTAAAAATATCGCACTGACAGAATACATAGCCGCCGCACCGCCAATGGGGCTAAACAACTCAGAAATGTCCCGAAGTAATGCAACTAAGCAACTCCACAGTAATATGGCCGCGACTCCATATAGTGTATATTTATTTTTGCATATAAAATCCATTTTCCAATCCAAAAGTACTGCTCGTAAATTTGAAACTAAACTAACAGTAATTTTTAAATAAAACAACCAAAGTCAATAGCTTAAGTCTCTCGTCTATTTTTTAATATTTTGCCTTTCTAATAATTGTTTTAACGCTAAATACTTTAGTAACATGGCCTATTGTTTTTAGATATTAATATACTTGAGCTATTCAGTACTGCACTTTAAACTGATCTCATAGTTATGATGTAATTCGTGGTTTTTGTAATAATTAGGATGAGTCCATCCTAATTATTCTACTTCATATGCGCTTCAACCTAGGGGCTGTTGATAATTAATATAAATTAAAAAAAGCACTTATTAAATAAATCACGCATGAGAGTAAAAGGGAGCCAGCATATGCCAAAGCTATCGCTTGATCGTTTTCGATTTTAGTTCTAAAAAAATACTTTTCGCAAGTTCCGAGTACATTTATTACAACTAAAAATGTAGCTATCTGACTTAGCCAAAAATAATTACTAAATAGAGGGATCAGAGGACTGATTAATACATAAACAACGAGCACCTTAAAAGCAATCGATGTATTTTTAAGCGAAAGTAAAATTGTTGCATTTACAAATAAAACAACAAGACTTGCCGAAAAAAATGTAATAATTGGCCACGCTACAGGCTCTGGTAACGATAAAAAGGCATCAAATGACTCACTTACATTGTCCAAAGAAGGTAAGCTGATAAGTGAAGAAATAAAACTAATTATTCCAAAAATTATAAACCAGCAAATTACCCCTGAAAAAAAATAGCTAGGAGAAAACTTAGTATACCCTTTACGTTCTGCTAATTTTACAAAAAGAACACCTACTAAATTAATTCCACCAAAAACCAACAAAGCGTGCATAAAATCATTAGTATAAAAAACACTCATCGCAACCGTAGCTGCTATAAAAATACTTGGTCTTACAACACTTTTTATATACAAATAAACAAACACTGGCTGAATTACCAGCATAATAATTGCTAGAACACTTAATTCCATAAACTTTCCCTTACTCCTAATAGCCCTATAAAATCACGAAAAACTTTCGTTTAAACTTTAGCCAAGATTAAAAACATTACTACCATATTAAAACCCATACAGCTTGATCAACTATCCTCACTTAAGCATATTTAATAGTGCTCTTAAAGGTGATATTTGGTATGCCTTGAAGTTTTATTTAACTTTTTAATATAAAACTAAAGGTTTATCTTTTGCAAATAGGTTTTAAGCTTTAATAAGCCCGACTCGAGCTCAAACTTTTGTATTTTAATGTTTTTAAACTTAAACCCGTTTGATATGTGAGTATTAATCATCGTCGCCATACCTTCAAAGCCCGCAGGGGCACTTGCGACTAAATCGCTCAATAATGGTTGAATAAGCACTCGATGCTCTTCAATTTTGGTTGGGTCCTCGTAAATATCGTATACAAGGTTAGTTAGTGTTTGTTGGTGTTGTTGTTCCATAATAATTCTAAAACGCCTTAAGCTTGGCGTTTATAGCTCCTTTATATTTCAATGAAATCTGTCGTGTTAATATCAATTTAACTAAAATCGCATTCTATTGTTCTGAATCGATAGATATTCCCGCTTCTTGTATTTGTTTTTTTAATATAGCTTCTTTACTTTCAGTATAATTGCTTCCATCTAAAAAGCGTTTCTGTTCAGCTGCCTTTTCAAAATCACCTAACTCCGTATATATCAAATAGAGAGCTTCATGAGTTCTGTTTACTCTCATTTTTTCCTCTTCAATCCCCTGGTTTTCATTTAAATATTGATTATATAAAGCAATCGATCTATGCAGATTCTGGGTAACAAAACGCCCCGACTCATACACAAAAGCTAATGCTAAAATCCCATCAGGATCGCCATTTTCAGCATGCCTTTGAGCTTCAGTGATATAACGGCTTCCATCATTTGTATGTAAACTTATGACTTCTAGCGCCTGCCAATAGCCCATTTCATATGCTTTTTCGCACCATTTTTCAAGCTGTCCAGGCGCATACATCAGGCTTTTTTGACATTGCTGCATTACTATGTTTTTAGATAACTTAGGATCATTAATGTCATGCTTTGGAAATAAAGTTCCAGCAAATGAATAGGAGCATAGTATAAGTGTAATAAAAGTAGAAATTAACTTTTTCATCACTATAAACCTTTTACTATCGAGGTATTTTCAGGCAAGTGTACTTGGTAAGTTTTTACTGCAGTTTGAGATGGAAAACCTTCTCGAGAAAAATATTGTTTTTTAAGGTTATCCTTTTCATCAGAATAACCCTTACAACTTCTTTGTGAGTAACAAGCAGTTCCACCAATAAAGTCAATGAATCTAAGTTTTAGCGTACCTTCCATTTTCACAAGTGTATCAAGACCTTCTTGATAACCAGTTGATCTAACAGCTATTGGGATGGGTGTCACTGTAGTTTTGTAGTATACAAGGTTGATCAATGCTTGTTGGTGCTGTTGTTCCATAATAATTCTAAAACGCCTTAAGTTTGGCGTTTATAGCTCCTTTGTGTATCAGTTTTTATTCAATGATTTATTTTTAATCAAAATTTCTTTTTTAGCTAACTCTAATAAATCAACAGCTTGTTCTTTATCATAAGCTAAGGGGCTGTGCTCAATAACATATTGTGCATGCTCATTTACTGCAAGCCAATCCTGCTGCGATTTATATAAGTTTGCCAATTTAAAGTGCGCAGCTGCAACTAACGAATTTGGCAATTCTGCATCTAATGCTAAAAATTCTTTGTAAAGGGCAATAGCATAATTAATATCTTGCTCCACAAACATACCACTACCATATAACCAAGCTAAAGTTGAATAAGCTTTTGGCTCTTTTGCCGCAACCCGCTTTTTGGCCTCCTTTAATAATCGAGTTCCATCTCCAGTGTGAAGGCTTAGTGTTACCAATGCCTTCCAGTATCCCATTTCATAAGCTTTTTCACACCACTCCTCGAGATACTCAGGCGCGTTAATTAAGCTTTTATGGCACTGCTCTGCGGCAGCTGTCACAGTCAAATCTGGGGCATTTATATCTATTGAATTATCCCATCGAGGGCCAGCGGCATTACTAATTAAGCTAAAAATAAACAGTGCACTAATTAATAAATACTTTATCACGTCACATTGCTCTAATTTAAATTGATTCTGACTGCGCCTAGGTAACACTCTTAATAACAGCTTTAATTATATTGCTTGCGTTTCTAAAGCTAAATACAAGTGTAAACTCACAAATTACTTTCTTTCAATGATGTTTCAGCCTCATCTCGCCATCTCTGTGCAAGCTCATTACGACCTTCTCTTTTTGCATTATCAATTACATATTGAGTATGAGTTATTACTTTATCCCACATACCCAGCTTTCTATAAATTGTGGCTAACTCAAAATGTGTAGAAGTTTTAAGTGTAATTGCTTGGTTATTTTCTTGATCTAGATAAAGCTGATATAAGTGTGCAGCTTCACTTAAATCTTTTTTAACTAAACGGCCGCTTTGGTATAACCAAGCTAATGTGTTAATAGCATTAGCGTCACCTTGTTCAATTCGAGTATTTAATTCATCTAAATAACGAGAACCATCCCCAGTGTGCATACCAATATAATACAAGGACTCCAAGTGGCCCATTTCGTAAGCTTTTTCACACCATTCTTCTAATTTGTTAGGTGCATGCATATAGCTTTTTTCGCATTGCTTAGCTGCAATTTCAACGGTTAAGTTCGGATCATTAATATCAATATTCGGAAACATAGATGCTTTAGCATCCGTAAAAGTAAAAAAACTAATTGCTAACACAAGTGTCACTAGTGCTTTTACCATTGGAATGATCCATCATTATTAATTCGTTTTTCAGGTAGGTGAACTTGAAAAGATTTAACTGTACTTTCATACGGAAAGCCCTCTTTGTAGAAGTATTGTTCTTTCAAGGCCTCTTGTTGGCTAGACATACCCCTACATGGCCTGTCGCTGTAACAAGATAAGCCACCAATAAAATCAATAAAACGAACATTTTGAATACCGTGCTCTTTAATTAAAGAATCAATACCTATTTGATACTTTAAATTCTTAACTGCGTGCCATCGACTCATAAAAGCAACAATTTTATTCTGCTTAGATCTCTTGAGGATTGTAGCTAAATTGTAAGCCCAAAGATCGTTTCTAAACGTATGCGCATCAAAACACTTCCCAGTCACGGCTTTTGTCGATGGGCATACACTATCCATTACTTCCATAGTTTCTACAGAAACATCCAATGCAACTATCTTCATTCCTGCATTGCGTGCCGCCTTTACCAGCTCACCATAGGCTTGAGGAGTAAAATCACCATGTGTCCAATATTTATCAAAATATTGCTGTATTATATTAAAGCCTTTACCTGTTCGTTGATAAAATTCTATTTTTTCCTGCATCGAGCTAGGCAGCATTTCTATAGCAAAATGTGTAAAACCCGCAGCCTTTAACTGCCTAATAGCTTTTATAGCCTCATATTTATAGCCAGCAGCACTATGGCTCGATTCGCCAAGCATCACTAAACGAGCATTACCGGCCATTGTTCTATAATTTACATCCGTGTTTATTTTATTCATTACCTATCCTTGTTTTTATTTAAATTTTCAAAACACCATCTATAAAATTCAATAGCGTCATTATTTTCAGAGCTGTAGGGAGCAACTGCATATTCGTAGCTCATTGCAAATAAAAGCTCTTGCACAGTGAAATTACACACTTCTCTTTTTGAATAACATTCCTTAACTCCACGCCATAATTGCATTGCGCGACTTACGTAGTCATCACCCCACTTTTCTTTAAATTGCTTGCTGGGGTTGTTTTTTAGCGTAAATGAAGCAACGTCTTGAAGTGTTAAATTTGTGATATTTATACATACCATAATGAACAGCTAATTTTCAGGTGACTTGCAATACAAATTTTCTAGGGCTGCAATCAGCGACCGATCCGGCACTAAGAAATGTACCGAAACTAGATGCAGAATAGATGAGTCCACAATAAAATTTATTTCTCCATCGGGTATTCTGTACTCATACTTGGATATGACTTTATTTTCCTCATGAAATAAATAATTTTTTTCATTACATATAGGACAAATTTCTATATGGCGTCTTTTATTAATTACCTCTGTCTTATCTAGAGCATCCAAAAACCATTTCAAAAAAACTTCCATCTCTGAATTTGATTTAAACTCAGTACTCATTAAATCTAAATTGATTTTACGATCATTTGGCTTATGTGAAATCACTCACAGCTCCTTATTAATAACGAGCCATGCATTAAGCACAGCTCATTTTGCCTATAAATTCACTTCCGAAGACAGAAAATCATAAAAAAACAACCCTTCTTCCTCATGTTCATCAAAAATCTCTTTACCTGCAAGCATATAAGCTTTTAACAGTGAATTTTTACTACTATCTTTATCCCCAAGTTGGTAATAACATTGCCCTATTCTAAAGTGGATAAATGCATTTTCATTTGCTTCAGGATAATTTAAGGCGTCCAATAAAGAGTCTAAAGACTTTTCATATTCATCAGTCATGTAAAAACTATCACCAATCGAAACTTTGAGCCAAAGTACTTCATTCCAATCTTCATTAGGGTCAACGATTAAATCAAGCGCTTTTTGCCAAATGGCTATAGCGCCTAAAAAATCGTCTTCATCGAACAAGTCATTACCTTGTTCGCAATACCGCTCTATTTGATCATGAATATCCATTATTTATACTCACTATAGAAAGTTTTATACTTCTTCGGCTGACTAACAAAGCAGCGCCCTTTAGATATTGTATTCGCTTTATCAAACCATACTTTTGCTAACTCTAACTCACCTTGCTCAAAATATATGGCTCCCCTTAAGAATATAGGTCCATCTTGATACGGCTTTAAATTTCCAAATTCAAAAAGTTCATCCAAAATAGCATGAGCTTCTTTATGAAGCTCTAACTCCTTATACATTTCACAAATTCCAGAAACAAAGCTGAGAGTTACGTCCCAGTCAAATTTAGGCTCAGGTAATAACTCCCATGCTTTTTCAGCAATACTTTGAGCTTCATTTAATTTATTTTCATCAAGCTTTTTAAATGCTTCAATAAATAACTCATTAATCTCATCATGTAATTCTGGTGGTAAACTTTTCATATAAAAACCTATTTTGAAGGGGGTTTATAACCTTCTTTTAATTTTGCTCCCGCGGAGCGATTTAAACTGTAATGGTCTAGAGTATAATTATTTGAATCCAACATCCACTCCCGAACTTCTTTAGATTTAGCACCATGTTTTCGTCCAGTCGTATTCCAGTATTTTACCGCGTCCATTGGTTCATGCGCCATATCAGCTTCAGATAAAGGGTACCATTCACCATCACTTGCTTGGAAAACCTCGCCTTTTCGCGTGTTTTTTATTTTACCTTTATCGCGTAGTCTTTGAATTACTTCTTTACCTGTTTTTGATTTTTTACAACGGAAATAAACTAGAGAAATAAACTAGACACCCACTCTAAATTAGCAAGCAAAGCTGTGTCACTAGATTTATTTTTTTAGGTTAATAATTTATTTTTTAAGACTGCGTTACTTCTTATCATCTACTAAATAAGCCAAT
>NZ_PNDU01000106.1:0-31260 GCF_005886635.1 Pseudoalteromonas sp. S558
CCATATACTGAAGGATGAATTACCAACACCAATCGCTTTGGCTGCATCTTCTTGCGTATAACCTTGGTCAACGACAAGCTGAGCCGTTTCTAATTTAATTGCTGCAGAATATGTTGCACGTTTTAATTTCGTCATTTTTTCACCCAAATTTGTATGCTGATTAGCATAACATTTCTTTCTTAATGGGTGGCCACAATCACTGTAACACTACACATCAAGTTAAATTTTGTGGCGCTACATTCCTTCTTTTTCTGGATTTAAATTTACTTCATTTCAGACTATTTGTACCTATTTTTACCTGTTATTTTAGAGTATATTGAAATGCCTAATTAATCTTACGAGTTCTTTTTTGGCCCTAGCGTTTGTGGTGCGTACTTTTTGACCTATAAAATACATGTGGGCCATCAGGTATTAAATTTATCATAACAAGGATGTACTATAGATGCAGTATATGAACCCCTACCCTGTCAAGTGTGAATTTTGTCAACACTTAGCTTATTATCCGTTAACCCCGCTTAAGGCTGAAAAAGCAGCGTGTACAGCTTGCAAAAAAGTTTTACGCCAGACACCTCGTGATCTTCGTAGATCCAGCCGTAAACATGGAATTGAAATTTGGCCTACAGCTCTTATATTTGAAGTTATGCTGCAGTTCGATATTGACTATGATTTGGTTAGCGACGATGAGCTTAATGAGGAAACAACCCTATCAACATTTATTGAACTAATGCAAAGAGCTGATCCAAGTATTTCCGCGCGTGACCTACTTACTTTTGATATGTTAGACACTGCTCGCTCTACCTGTGATGAAGAACAATTACTAACGCTAAAGCTGAAGGAGCTGTCTTTACTGTCTCATCCTAAAGAGCCGTTACCAGACAACAATTCTCTTGCAGATCCAAATGTCAAAGGCATTGAGAAAAGTGAACTGCAAACGATGTATAAACAGCGTCGAAAAGCACGACAAACCCAAGAAAAACTTACCCCGCGTCCTTCAGCTGAAGAATCCACCGTTGAAGTTAAGGCCCCTAATGCTAATAAATACTCTAACTTTTGGCAAAAACAAAGCGAAGAAAACCACGCGGATATAGATAAGCCATTAACCAATGACGAAATTCAAAATACTTTGAATAATTTGGGCTATACGCTACCCACACTCTATATACAGTTAATGAAAATACAAAATGGTGGCTATCCACAAAACACTCTGATTCAACTCGATGAAGAAAAACGAACAAACTATAGTATCAGCGAGTTTATCAAGCTAGGCTCTATAGCTGGAGAAAGTGAATATATGAGAAACGAATGGGGTTATCCTTATATCGGGCTATATATTTGTAACTGCCCTTCTGCAGGACACCAGCTGGTTGCCTTAGATTACACAGAGTGCGGCCCTATGGGTGAGCCCACAGTGGTACATGTTGATCAAGAAAATGACTTTAAAATAACCATACTTGCTACAAATTTTGAGCTGTTTATTAGTAAACTACAATATGATGAAGATTAACCTCATGAAATGTGTCATTGCTTTAGAAGACTCTGTAACACTTTTTATATAACTAGCTTTTTAAATACAGCATGATCATTTTTTAAATATATTCTTAACTGCTCAAGCTTTTTAGGCTGAGACACTATCAGCTCGCGGTGTGTGGTTTGGTACAGTTTATATTATGGAATTTACCTTTTGAGTTAATCTAGAACAAGCAAATTTAATGCAATTCGCGCTACTTTAGCGCTCTCTACATTGCTCAGCATTAATTAACTCAATAAGTAATTGACTATAAGATCTAGGGCTTTAACGTATAAAGTCAAGATTTTATCACTTTGGTTTTGTTACTAGTACGGGTTGACATGTTGTAATAAAAGCCACACGTTAAGTGGCTTTTATTACTATGCTAGCGCTACAAGTCTATTGTCCAGTCTAGTTGGCACCATGGGTGTTCATCATCAGCTAAAATTGACATTAACTCTTCAATATCACGTTTGATTTCTAGTTTTACTTCAAAGGATCTAGGATAACGATCGGAGAAATCCTCCTCTTTAGTTAATTTAACGCCCACCCAAGTTAAGCGCCCTACTATGTGACTCATGGCAAACTCTTGCCAATCAGTAAATAATTGTTGTGCAATTTTACCCAGCACTAGCAAATAATACCAAGTTTCTTGTTCTGTAATTAAACCCGTAGTATATGCACACCGGCATAGAAAGGCAGAACGACCCACATCAAAACCTTTAATCCCACAGTCAGATAATGAAACATTATGTTTTTCAGCCCATTCACTAACCATATATTCATTACTGTTTTTATCGTTGTTTCGATTTAAAAAAAAGTGTTCAATATATAAATCATGACGAACACTTTGAATCAAACTGTTCACAAACTGATCACTTCGGGCTGTATCCGTAAAAACATTCAACGTTTCAACTAAGTCAGCTTTGCTATGTATATCATAACTATTTTTTAATACCTTTACATTACCGTTGATAATGGCTTGTAATGGGTATGTCTCGCTTTTATCTAATAAACAATCTAGAGAATAGCCATTTTGCATCGATAAGTAGCCAGATAAACTGATTAACCATTGCTTTTGCTCATCAGTTAACGATTGGCTTTGCAGCATTAAGTCTTCTTGTTTATTATGCATCAACTTTCTCCTTTGTCTCTTGCAATTGCTGGCATAAGGTCGTGCGCTGCGGTGCATAAGGTAGCCCTTGTTCGATAAGCTCTTCACAGCACTTAATAGCTGAATTTAAAGAATGAACGGCGTATGGGTGAGTGTTATATTCGTGTGCTGCTTGTTGAAATGCAGCTAAAGCAGTATCGTATTGATTTAACTCTAAAAGTGCACATCCTTTAAAATAATATGCTTGTGGCGCTGCACGTAAACCTTTAATCGCTATATCAGCTAACATAATGCAGGTGTCAAAGTCTTGTTGGCCAAATGCGGCCTCTAAAAACCTTAAACAATCACGTGGGTTGTAAAGCATAAATTGTTTATTTACTTTTACATAATGTAGTGCACACAACTGAAAATCATCAACAACACTTGTATCCGTATAAGCGATCAATTCGGGATCACGAACATTTAGTATCGCCAGTGCAAAAATTTGCAGTGATTCAGTATGCCATACAGATTCTAATGAGCGTCTAACTGAATCTTGCTCACTGGTAAGCTCAAGTATTGCCATTTCTTGCTCTGTATAACAACGCGGTTTTGTTGAACCAGGGAAGAAATCAATTTTATAAAAATCGCTAGGAATAGCGATATTCTTTTGTAATGTATAGGCGAATAATTCAAACGTAATTAAATCGTAGCAATACCTTGATAAATCAACAATTAAGGGCCACAACCACAGCTGACGTTCATCATATAAATCAATAAATAACAAGAACTCAGAGTAGGCTTCTTCAAAACGGCTTAATTTACATAAGCAAAGAGCTTGCAAGTAGTTGGCATGCACTATAAAAATATTCTTATATTGCTCAGTGATGGAGAGTGCATCATGATAACGACCATTTTCATATAATAAGGTCGCAATTTTTATAGCGTTTTTAGCTTCATCAGCTCTCAACTCTCGAATATATCCGCGTCTTGCTGTAATTAATGCAACCTCACGTCCCATATCGGCAACAGCGTATGTTTCTGCGTCTAAATAAAGATAGGCTTTTTCAAAGTTATTGAGCTTTAAGTAACATAAACCAATGCTTTTAAACATCACCTTGGTGCAGAAATCACGACAATTATGCTCCTGCTGTATATACAGCTTAAGTGCAAGCTCATAATTTTTTAATTTATACTCCGCATGTGCTTGGTAATCTAAAAGGTCCTTTTCGGTATCTGGAATTGCTAAAGGTGTGAGAATACGTTTAATGGCGCTATAGGCATTAAGCGTCCATAAATACTTAACTATATAATCATAAAGGGGAAAGTCAGTTTTAAACTCAGGTTCAATTTGTTCGGCAATATTTTCTAAATCTTCTGAAGTCAATGTACCGTATAAACATCTATCTTCAATATAGTTACGTATTTCAAGATGGCGTTGAAGATTTTTAAAATCAACATGTTCTGAAATACCTACCACTAAGCCGTCATTTATTCTTTTTGGTAATGTTTTTATGTAACGCGATAGAGCAATCGCAATTTGACGCGTAGTATCATCGCCACTGATAGATAAGCCACCAGAAATACTTAGACTGTCATCTAAAAATGTCCATATATTTTCAGATAAAAAGTGGTGATTAGAAAAAAAGTCGAGTAAGTTCGCAGTCAACGCATTACTTTGATTAACATCCCAAAATATCGGGGCCGCGAACAACATTTTCCATTGTTCTAAACTGTATCTAACTGAAATATCACTATAAAGCTGTGTTAAAGCAAGGTTGAGTTGGGATATTGTTTTAATAGTTGAAAATTCAACGGGTTCGTCATCATCAGTATAGTGATTTGAGCTAGGTGCTGGCTCAGAAAAAACTTCATCCTGCCTATCTTCAATATTAGTATCTAGTTGCGGCTGAAACTCTTTAAGTGGTGCATCGTGCCAACTAGCTGAATTATCATTTGCATCATCATCACTTTTTGAGATTTCTTCCAGTGCCTGATCATACGCTTTACGTAACGCTTTAAACTCTTCAGGAAATTCGGCTGGCGGAGTTTGTTTTAGTAACTGTGTATATGCTAATTTTACAGCGCGTTTATCTTTAGTTGGTTCAATACCTAATAGTATCCAATGGTACATTTAGTTTACTCTTATGTTGTGGGCACAAATAATAGAGTGCATGTTAATAAGAAATATTCAAAAACATTTTTATACGCTCTTTGGCAGCGTCAATTTTATGATTGTCATGGGTTTCTAACGCGCGCTCAAAAAGCCCAATTGTTTCACCAACCTTCCTGCGTTTATCACCTAGGCTCTCTTGAAACATGCGATCGAGCTTTGCTTTAAAAGCGGTATTGGCAAGTTTGTTTTTTGGCAATATTTTTAAAGCTTGAAGTCTTGAAAATTGCTCTTGCAATTGATTTTGGTCAAGCTCTTTCACGTTCTCACCAACATAAGTACGATAGGTTTTTTCAGAATCCTTGTTTTTAACTTCCACTTCAATCACACCATTGAGGTCATAAGTGTAAGTTATATAAAAAGACTGAATTTTGTTCAAAGGTTCAAGTGTAATGTCTAATGCACCCATTAATACATTATCTTTAGGTAGGTAATTTTCACCTTGATAAATGTTAATCAAAACACTTTCTTGACTTGGATGTCTGGAAAATAAAGAGCGCGTTTCACTGACTGGGATCGTAGAGTTACGCTCTATAATTGGTAAAAACTCAGGTTGGTTATGCTCGTTAGATATCTCAACGCCCAGTGTAAATGGGCAAACATCAGTCATTATTACATCTTTGAGCTGAATATTACGCTCGTTCATACTTGCTTGAATGGCAGCCCCAATAGCAATAGCATGATCTGGGTTGTATTGGATTTGTGTAATACGCGAAAATACATGATTAATTTGTTGGCGAAAAATAGGCATGCGAGTCGCACCGCCGACAAAGATAAGGCCCGCAATATCATCCGTCGATAATTTTGCATCAGACATCGCTCTATGAATAGGAAACTTAATGCGTTCAATTAAATCATGACAAATATGGCCGAAATCGTCTTCACTCAGGGTATAAGTTAAAACATCGCCTTTGTATTCAAAATCAAAACTAGCAGAATCGTCGATGGTTAGCTGACATTTTAATTGATCACATAAAGACCATATATTTCTTCGCTCACTTTTGGTTAGATGGTACGGTTGGATATCATTTTTGCCAAATACATCGTCGACAATAGCTTGGGTAAAGTCATTACCTCCGAGGTAATTATCGCCTCCAGAGGCGTGAATCTCAAAAATGTCATTAAACACTTCAATAACTGACACATCAAATGTTCCACCACCGAGATCAAGCACTAAATAAGTGTTATCTGAATCTTTATTATCTAATCCATATGCAAGGGCTGCGGCGGTTGGCTCGTTAATTAAGCGCTCAACCGTTAAACCAGCAAGTGAAGCCGCCTGCTGTGTAGCTTGCCGTTGTTTATTATTAAAGTAGGCTGGTACTGAAATAACAGCTTCAGTAATAGGTTGTTGTAAATATGCTTGGGCTTGCTCTTTAAGGTGCTTAAGTAAAATAGCCGACAGCTCTATTGGGGTATAAGATTGTTCTTCTAATTGATAGACTTTATCTGTGCCCATAAAACGTTTAAATTCAGACACCGTCAACTCAGGGTGAGTCGCTAAACGATCCCGAGCAGCTTGACCTACCAATACATAGTCATCTGAAAAACTCACAATAGAAGGCACTAGAACATTGCCCTCAGAGTCAGCGATAAGTTTAACACCACTATCTTGCCATACAGCAACAACACTGTGTGTCGTTCCCAGATCAATCCCTATCTTCATATTACTCCCCCGTTCATCGGAACATTCTTAAATCGTTTTATATATATTAAAACCACTATTTAAAAAATCACTTATTATACTAACATTGATTGTTATATGTAAAATCCATCAAAATAAGAAAGTGCAATAAAAAAGCCTATTTTTTCACTGCGTGTAATTCAGGCCAAAAAGATGTTCACTATAAAATTTAACCCCTATTAAACAAGGAGATAAAAACAAAACTATAACATATAAAATGATTAATCTAAGAAATTAAAGATAACAAGAGATCCATTAACTAATTAAAACGAGCTTAAACATATTCAAATATTAACATTAATTAATTGTAAATTTTAAGCTTGTTAAAATTAATACTGAGTTAATCTTGCCGTGATATACTAAGTTTATTTTTTACTTTATTAATAAGATCCTCATGCAAAATATCTGTGCGTATAACGATACTTTAAAAACCAAAAAATGGCATGACTTTCATTTTCCAGCAATAGAAATCACCAATTTGCCGTCTTTTTCACAAGATGAAAGCTACATCTTTAGTGACTTACTTCATCAAGCAGTAAAAGATCGAACAGGCCAAGATGTTCTCAAGCTTTTCTTAATAACACCTGATACTCAATCGAGCGATCACTTTTATATGCTTGCCTACTTACAAGATGAGACTATTTTTACCGCCGAAGTGATCAACACCCCGCTATTTTCACAATGGTTAACAACAATTGATAGAGAAAGAAGAAAAGGCGTAGAACCTAAATCTAAGCTGTATGATCTTGCCAGTAATAGTCTATCTAGTCGCCCAATATCAAGAGCATTTGCTGAGCAAATATTCACCCATACTGGTGAGTTTATTGATGAAAATATTCCTAATGCATTTAAAGCAGAAGAATTAGCGCAACAAAAAATAGATTACATCACCCCATTTATTAACTTTGATTCCCATGAAGACTTTTCTTTAGTAAAACAAAATTTAACTCAATTAGTTGAGTCTGAGGGATTAAAAATAATAGAGCCCATTGATAACGAAGCGATTTATCAACAATTTAAAACGCAAGCTGGTTTTGAGTTTCCCACTATTTTAAAAGACTTTTTAACACTGCATAATGGCATTGAAAAAACAGGTTTTATGAATGCACAGACCATACTAAAAGAATGGAGTGACTGGCAAACACCATATCAAAAATGGACGCAAGAGGACTTGCTCGATACTTACAGCAGTAACGATGGCACAGTACTGCCTTTATATTGCACCCCCTATTGGATCCCCTTTTTCGACCAAGGTTGTGGTAATTTTTATGCCATAGATCTTGCACCAAACAGTAAAGGAAAACCTGGGCAGGTAATTAGTTTTGGCGCAGACCAAGAAAGCGGCTATCTACAAGCGCATAGCTTAGCAGAACTCATTGCTGGTTTTATGCATAACGAAGATTAACAGCAACTTTTAACGACGTATCTTGGCCCATCGTTTAGTTGTAATGATGGGCTTTTTTATAAACTAAAACCTTTTGCGTTGAAATAAAATCGTCTTGAAAGCTTAAGCTTTGTTGAACGACTTTACCGTTTGCTTGCATGTCGTCTTGAATATACTTTAACAGTCCATTCACGCAGATTGGCATTTCCCACGCGCTGGCACCGCGCTCCATTTCAGAGAACTTTAATTCAGGCCTTAAATTGGCTGTTCCAGGTAAGAACACATTAGCAATTTTTTTATTGTACTTATGTGCAAATGCGACAGTGTGAGCACTGCCACTTTTAATTTCCCACTCGATAGGTAGCAGCGTATTACAAAGCGCAGCCTGTATTCGATTTCGTCTAACAAAGTTTTCGGCACTGTATAATTGTTCAGGCAGGTATTCTGTTACTACTGTGCCACCACGATTTAATATTTGCGCTTTAAGTGTGTTAGAGCCTTTAGGAAACTCAACGTATATACCATTACCAAGAACCGCAACGGTGGGAATGTTATATTTTATCGATTCTGTATGTGCTATTTGATCAATACCCAAAGCTAAGCCACTGACTGTAACAAGCCCTTTATTTGCCAATGCTGCGATGACTGTTTTGGCTAAAATTACACCATCTGTTGATGGCTTACGAGTACCTATCACTGATACGGATTTTTTATGTAAGTTTTCAATTGGACCCTGAACAAAAATCCAATGAGGTGCATCATCAATTTTCTTCAACTCTTGAGGAAAAAGCTCCTGCTCTCGGAACAAAAGTCTTACATTATCAGCATGAAGAGAACGTGCGCGCGCTAAGCCAATTGACCAAAGTTGTTGTTGATATGCTTGCCATTCAATATCATCAGGTAATGACACATTCAGGTGTTTAGAAATTTCATCAGCATTACTCGCTTTAAGTAAATTTTTAAAGCCTAAGCCGGACTCTGCTATTTTGTGTAATACCCAATACCCAACGCCGCTTAATGAAGTCAACGCGAGAAAAGCCACAGTTTCATTGCGCCAATAGTCTTTTTGCTGTTCTTTACTCAACGCCAAATTCCATACAACTGTTTAATTTAAAACGCGCTGATTTTTACAGTATTATCAATCAAAGGCAAGGTAAACCAACTGCCTCGGTTGGCACACCTAAAATGCCAAAGCGCTTGTTAAAAACGCAAACTTACTCGTTTAATAACTCATTAAGCGTTGTTATGTTTTTATCTTGCGATTCATAAACAGTATCAAATGGCTCACTTGACCAATCGCCGTGTTTACTTTGCCATGCAAACCAAGCAGATGAAATAAACTCAAACTCTTGCATTTCCTCCACCTCTTCACCGGCTAAAAAGTTAATTAACTGCGCTAACGTACAGTGCCCACTATCAACCAACGTTAACACCTCTGTTCCCATTAGCTCAGTGTCGTCATCAAGTAAAATGATAACAACCGATTCTACAATCAGTTCATACTCCTTATATTCCATTATTGGTGTAACGTATGACTCATCTTGATGGCCTAATAAAATACTGGCGTAATTATCACTAACTTGACCATTTTTAAAAACTAATTGTTGATTCATTTATTTACCTTAACTGCCATGATCGACTTATCTTATTCTTTAAATTATCAAATTTTTGGGTTTAATTCACGACTTACACAATCAAAAATAAGCTCAACCTTAGAACATGGTATTAAATGATAAATAGAACCAAGCAAAAAGCAGCCTGTTTGCTAAAGGTTTTCGAATAGCTGCCCATTGTGGTTTATTAAAAAATATCATGCTAAATTAGAGAACTCAAAATCAAGGATGATGTATTTCTGCAACACTCAAATCTACCTAAGAATGTGAAGTTTCACATTAAAAATACCTATTTGCCAAATAAGGTAAAATTAAGGACTCAAGGCCAACTCAATATTATTGCAATTAGGGCCATACTAACTTTCATCGTTCCATTTTGTGGTGTGGTTGGCTATTTTACTGAGTCAATATTTTATGGTATTTGCTTTGCTCCTTTATTTTTATCACTCGTTTTTGCTTACTCAAGAAGCCATTATTTAGTCCTTGATATTGAAACAGGTAAAGCGTACAAAGAAAAATTATTTCTAGCTAAAGCCACATCAAAAAAGATTTTAAAAAATTTAAACGATGTTGAAGTTTTAGTGCAACAAATTCCAGGCCTTGCAGATAAGTATCAAATAGCGCTGTGTCATGAACGCTACACAATTGGCACCTACCAAGATACCCAAGCAGCCGCCGCGTTTTTAGCTAATCATTTTGGCTGTATACATACAGAAAAGGTAAATGAGTTTACAGAAAAAACAAACGTCAGCAATAACACGCCCGATTTAGACCAAAATGCACTCGATAATAGACCTGCAAGTACAGTAGATGATCCAGCTCTAAAAAGCGGCAAAGATATAACTTTCTGGGATACCAAATCATTGATAAAAATGATTCTCCTCCCCTTCATCTGTTTTATCATCATCGGACTAATAGCGACTACTTTATAAAATGAAATTTACAAAACTGACAAGTCAACAAGCGCAAATCAAGCCATTTGCCACAAGTGCTGTTAACTTTATTGGCGCATTTATTTTCTTTATAAGCTGTTTATGTATGTTTAGTGTAATGGATGGCGAATTTCCCTTGGTACCTTGGGCTGCTATTTCCACACTTGGCTTTTGTTGTACATTTGCTAATTACAAAATTAAAATTGATAAAGAAACAAAAAACATAATTATACGCGCCAAAAGCATTTACGTTATTAAAGCAGATTCAATTGCATTTGCGGATATACGCGGCATAGTGGTTGACGAAAAATTATTTGGTAAAAGGGATTACCGCCTTTATCTTAAATTAGTTAATGAAGATAGATACATATTAATAAATAAAGGCTACAAAAACAGCTTAGAAAAAGTAGCCAATGAGCTAAGTAGCTTTATAAACAAACCTATCTATAAAACCTATGAATGTTAGGTAATTGCCAAAAACACTGCTGAAAATTCAACCTCGATAGATAAACAGACCCTAGTTAACCACATTTATTTTTTAAAAATCTAGTTTAATCTTTTACTCTCATAGTGTAGGTCGGGATCAAACTTTATATTTGTCTTAATTGATAAAAATCGTAAAAGCCACTTAAGCATAATGCTCAAATGGCATTTACTCAGATAAAGTTTAAGTAACTAATCCAACGGCAGCTCTTGTAGCTTAATTAATAACGCTTGTAATTGGTTTGCAGGTAATGTGAGTTTAGAAAAAATTTCGTCGCGATCAAATCCATACTCTAATTCAATAATCCATTGCTTAAACTTTTCTATATACTGTTCAGGTATTACTGAAATAGGGATAGCTTGCAAAGTCTCAGATCTAATATGTTCAGTAGTGCTGGCAAAATGCTCTTCAAGCCCCGCCATAAAGTATGCCCAGTGCAGTTCTGTAAAGTTAGCCATAAACAATTCATAATCAATGTGATCAGTTGTTACTTCAGTAAAAAAACGTTTAAATGCTTGCTCTGGCTCAACATGAATAGCGTGTGAGAAAAACTCAGTATTGGCGCTGCGTTCGGTCCATAGATTTCGGCTCTCTCTTGCCAATACTAATAATGATTCAACCTTGTCAGGTGCGTGTGTCAGTGAATAGGGAATGAATCCTGAGGCGTATTCACGATCTAAACGAGCCATGAGTGTATTATTTAACGCATGTTCACTGGGAATGTGCTCACAAAGCGTTAATAACGTATTTGCATTTAACTTATCGTTTTTGTTATCGATTAAGCTTGCTTCTGCAATGGCTAGAAACACCTCAGACTGCTTCTCTAGTGCAAAATAATCACGTAAAACCTGTAGATTAGGTTGTATAGGGTAACCTACCAGAAGTGCATCACATGCTGTTGGCAAATCAATCAAACCATGACTTAAACGATAAAAAATAAGATCTTCGCTGGGCATTGAACTAACGTTTAATTCCATTGCAAGTGCAATATATTCTTGTGCCAGTGAGTGATGACTCGCAGCTAGCACTAAAGCCGTGGCAGCATCTCTCCAAAACGGCATAATGCCTTTCACATTAAACAAGCTCTTTAATTTTTCAACAGTTTGATTAATGTATTCAAGCGGGAATTCATGCTTTAGCATATACTTTAAAATATGCAAAAGACTCATCGCTTCATCTCGACCATCCGCCACATAACTCGTTAGCTGAATATCTTCGTTAAACCAGTTGAATATATTACTATGATTAATGACACTTGATTGCGCCTTTAAATCTAATAATGCTATTTTGGCATTGGTTCGATATTCAGGATCATCATTATCCATTTCATCAAGCAGTGTTTCTGCAATATCATAATCGCTGATATAGTTAATAAGATCTAATAATAAATACCTTGAAAAGAAGTGACGAGGTATTAACGCCTGAATGATCCCCGCGCCCCATTTATCAATGATCTTATATAACCATTGAGTATTGAATTCATACTTATTCTTATTTGATAAATGCTCATAACAGCTTACAACAAGTACATCTTTAATTTTTTCATTCAACGTGAACTTATTATTAGTTTCATCATTAAAAGCTAATAAAAACAACAGACTGGTTATCACTTCATTACTTTCGAATTCAGTAAACATGAGATCAGCTGCGCTTACTGAAGTGGTATCTAAATTAATAATGGCTGCTAATGCTGACTTTTTTGAATTACCTGTTAATTCTGTATTCAAGGTTATCTCCTGAGTGTTTATCTTTTAGCTTTAATGTTGGTGCTGGTGAGTTTTAAGGAAACTAGACAGTCTGTTTTTTATCGATCTAACCACTTACAAAGAGTAGGCCTAAATATACCGCATTTACGGCACACAATACCTACACTTTTAGTTTCTTCGCAAAGTTTAATCCATTTAAAGTGCTGTCTAATTTTATTGTTCATGAGGCCGTATAATATTAAAACGATCTCTATGAATCATGCACTTTAGACTACAAGTCTATTTGCCAATCTAGCTGGCACCATGGGTGTTCATCGTCAGCTAAAATTGATGTCAATTCTTCGAAATCTAATTGAATCTTTTGCTTTATATCAAAACCATTAGGGTAACGTTTAGTGTCCGCCGGTTCAGCTAAGTTAATACCAACCCAAGTTAAACGACCAACAAGGTGACTCATGCCAAATTCTTGCCAATCAATAAATAATTGTTGTGCAATTTTGCCCAGCACTAGTAAATAATACCAAGCCTCTTGTTCTGTGATTAAACCAATAGTAAACGCACACCGACATAAAAACGCAGAACGCCCTATATCAAAGCCTTTAATTTTACAGCTTGATAATTATAGTGTTTTAGCCCAATACTTAGGGTAACTTCCAGGTAAACCGTCCCAAGACTTAATTTTATTAATAACGTCTATCTCAAGATCTTCATATTCTTGACTATCAATATCGAGCGATTTGTACAAAGCAAAGTCTTTGTCGTATTTAAAATCAACTGAAAAATCACCTTGCGAAGTTATTTCAACACGCGCTTTGTTCCAAGGGACATCATTTTCATTTTTTTGCATAAGGTGATAAAGCGCATAGAAGGCATCAGAGACTTTTGATTCATAAGCAAGCCCATTTCGTTTATTGACGCTAAAGTATTTATAATTTGTGGAATCATTTTTATCTAAATATTTCTGATGCATTGTTACTGAAACGTTAACTTTATCCATTAATAACGTTAATATGGCTGTATCCCATTCATCAGGCAGAGCATTAAACATTGCTTGTCCTATGTGATTGTATATATCCTCAATTGTATCGAACATCCCACATCCTTAATTAGCTGCTGACTGGCTTTATAAACCAACCAACTGGCCAGCTGCATATGCTGGCCTTTTAGTCATAGAGTTATAATTTAATCATTTCTAATTTATGTGTAATTTGAGATTGATAAAAATCATTCCCATTTCGTTCATCAAAAGCCTGGGCAATCTGCGAAGCCTTATTATAAAAGTAATCGAATAGTGTTTTGGGATTGTACCTGTCATTTTCATTATATAGTTCAAAGCTTTTAGGCATCGTTAAGAGTATTAATGTTTTACCATTGTTTAGTATTGATTTTAATAACATAGAAATACCTAAGTAATATTGGTAGTGACCTCGCTGATCTATATTTTTAGAAAGCCAATCATAATGGTTTTGTATTCTGTCTGTGCCGGTTTCAATTAAATTATGAATAGCACAATACTGTATTTGTAAGCCAACCTGATGTAAAAAGTTTGGATTGTCACGAATAAGTTGATAGCCAGAAGTAAGTAGCATTTGCCCTAAGTCATCTTTACCCAGCTGGCTTGCGGTAATAAGTAATTCTGGCAAGGTTAAATGAGGTACTTCGGCACAGCTTTGGTTACCCTGAATTAAAGGTAATGCGTTATTTAATGCCTCAGAATACCTACTTAACGCGGTAAGTAGCACGACCATAAAATGGACTTCACATGCTGCACAATCTGCAAAACGGTCATTTTCTAAACCTTGACTAATTTGCAGTTGCTCAAGGCTCTTATCTAGTTCACCCATGCTTAAATAAAGTTGGGCTTGCATGTAATGTACTGGCTTTAAGCTAAAACCTGCTTGAGCGTAATGTTGCTTCATATTATCTATTAACTGCTCTAACTTAGCCCGGCTTATAGAATGAAAACCAATAGCACAATCTATTACATATTTATATTTCCACAGCATATTGGTCAAAGGAAATTGCTCTGGGTATTTTTCGCATTGCGCAATACACCAACCAAAATTAACGAGTGCTTTTTCAGGCTGCCCGGCAAATGCAGCATCTTCAATTAAACTAACCCGACTCCGGTATTTTAATTCAATATCGTTACTTTGATCGGCTAATAAAATAGCTTCCTCACCTAACTTTATTTTTACTGGGTCACCATCTTTTAAACGGCTTGCTTTGAGTATTAACTCATTTACAGTGCTCATGTTATTTGTCCTTAAACAATAGCTTAGTGCTGGGTTTTATTATTACTTTGGAAATTTAAACTCGTTGTCATCATAGATATTAAACCGGTGTTTAAAATATCCATTTCATTTTTATTAAGAGGAAAGTGCCCCATTAAAAGTGATTGTACATAAATTATTTTTAAACATTGTTGGAGTTGAGGTAAGTCATTGCAGTGAATTAGTGAAGTAATTAACTCATGGTTTGCATTTAAGCATAATTCAGAAAATACATAGCTTTCTATTGGCTTTGTTACTGTATCAATAATATCAGACCATAGTTCGTCACTGTCAACTTGGTTTATTTTTGCACTTTTAATAAAGTATTGCTTTTCGCAGCTGATATAAAGCGCGGGGACTTGCTCTGGTTTAAATTGCTTTACACTGATGTTTGGGCAAATGTCACTCATTACAGTGTTTGCTTTGTTTATAAACTCAGTTAATAACGCAGGGTTGATATCAGTATCACTAAGCTGACCAACTAAGCTTTGCGGGTCGAGTACCTCAATATGCGTTTTGCTAAGGTGCGCATATAAATTTAATATATCAGTGCAATATGCATAACCGCCGTTTATTAAACACTCTTGTTTTGCACTCGATATTTGAGCAAATTGACGAAAACTATCCACATTTTCAACGTAAGTAATATGCTTATATTTTTCAATATAATTACCTAAAGTCATACTGCCTAAGTTTGTTTCGAATTTAAGAAATGGTGTTATTTTTAAACAAAAATAATGATTATCTAAAACAAGTGACTTTAGCGCCATTTGATGACAACTTACAAAGTGCTCAAATTTTTCGGGTGCATTTTCTGCCATATTTACAAGGTAGGTTATTAGCTGTTCACCAAGCTCCTGCTTGGCTTCAAGTAGTGTAGCATCTTCGTATAGTGCCTCGCGTGAAGCGGTAGGTCTTAAATCATCAGCATTAATAATAGTACGAACAAAAAAGGCCCAGTCCGGCAAAATATTTTGACCGCTTTTTGTTAACCGCATTCCTTTTAAGTGAATTAAGTGCTGCTGTTGATTCTCTGTGGTGGCATGCGAAATAATGTAACCCAAACCTTTTACTTTACCTGCTTTCGTTTCCAAGGTTATGGTGTCAAAAAAAGGACCCCTAAAGTATTTTTCGCCTATTAATATTGCCCTATCTAAAAACTCGTTGTTAGATAGGTTTTCCCATAGCCACGGTGGTTTTGATGCGTTTATTCTAAAGTTAGTTTTTGAAGGTGTATTTAAGGTGATCGGGTAAGGTAAATAACTGGCGTAGTATTGCATCCAATGGGTTAGTGAGCTGTGAGTAAAATAATCTTCACCTTCAGTTTTTGCAGTTAATAAAACACGCGTTCCTATTTCCATTTGCTGGTCAATTTCAATAACTTTATAAGTACCATCAGGGCTCCCCGTCCATTGTAGTACTTTATCTTTTTGCTTAATACTGCGAGTTTGTACACAAATAGTGTTTGAGACCATAAAACAAGCCAACAAACCAATACCAAACCGGCCAATATAGTCATGCTGCTGTTTATCTAATAATTCTTTTTTTGATGACTCACCAATAACCGCCAAAAATTGATGTATTTCTGCCTCAGTCAGTCCCGTGCCATTATCTTCAATAATAAGCTGCGATTGAGATTGAATTGAATTTTTAGGAATTAAAGTTACGCTAATATTGTCTACTAGCTCGCTTTGTGAGTCACTATAATTATGCCTTGCAGAAATAGCATCGGTGCTATTTTGTAATAGCTCACGAATAAAAACATGTGGCCCACTGTATAAGTGCTTAGATAATATATCGATGATCCCTGAAAGGTTTACTAAAAACCTTTGCTCAATATTTTTACTTGAGTCTGTCATATTCATCCTTAAATGTTAGTTTCACTCTGATTTTTACCATAAAGTTTGTCTAAAATTAAGCGGTTATTATAATAATCTTTACTTCAAGACAAAACCTTACCTTTTAAATTTAATATAGTGAGCGTTTTTATAAAAATTTATTAAAAAGACCATTAATGGTTATCTTTATGTTTATTAAAATAATGTAGGGGAAAAGTAGCGGGCTAATAATGTTCTTCAGGAAAAGACTATTATTACTAATGAATAGATTCTATAAATTAACGCTTTTAAGGCTTAAAGTAGCACTTTAAGCCTTTCAATTAGGGACTAAATTTTATTTATTAAATTTCTATTTGTCCAATTGAAACAGAGCCAGTTTGCCAAGTAGTGCGGCACTTCATAGTAAGAATAGCATCACTTTCAAAATTATTATTTAGATCTACTGAATATGAAACAAATTGCTTCGAATTATTAGATTGATTTGATATATCTATCCAATCAAACCCTTTCCCAGTGCCATACCTGAACCATTTACTCTGGCCACCATCGCTAACCTTGCGCATACGAGAGATAAAACAACCACCATTAGGGCTATTCAATCCTTCAGTAATACCATTAATGACAAGTTCAAAATTACCAATAGACTCATTTAATGGAACACTGCAGTTAAAGTAACGATCTGAACGAGAAAACTGAGGATCGAAAAGAAAGTAACCGTTTTCGGTTGAACCAACTTTTTCTAAAGCCTTGGTTTTTAGAGCTTGAATGTCACCTACAGAGGCTATTAGGCTATTCAACGCCTGTGTTTTATAAATTACATCTTCAGAGCAATGTGACGCACCATCAAAAACAGCAGCATTTGATTGAAGTGGTATTGAGCCTAATGTAATTGCTAATGCAATGTATTTAGTTTTTAGCATAATTATATTCTTTTACATTTAAATGTACCCAATAAAGGTAATTGCACTATAAAAGATTATAAAAACAACAATAAATTAAATCTATAAATTGATTACAGAAGACAGAAAATCATAAAAAAATAGCCCTTCTTCATGTCCCTCAAAAATCTCTTTACCTGAAAGCATATATGCTTTTAACAGTGAATTTTTACTACTACCTTTATCTCCGAGTTGGTAATAACATTGCCCTATTCTAAAGTGGATAAATGCATTTTCATTTGCTTCAGGATAATTTAAGGCGTCCAATAAAGAGTCTAAAGACTTTTCATATTCATCAGTCATGTAAAAACTATCACCAATCGAAACTTTGAGCCAAAGTACTTCATTCCAATCTTCATTAGGGTCAACGATTAAATCAAGCGCTTTTTGCCAAATGGCTATAGCCCCTAAAAAATCGTCTTCATCGTTCAAGTCATTGCCTTGTTCACAATACTGCTCTATTTGATCATGGATATCCATTATTTGCACTCACTATAGAAAGTTTTATACTTCTTCGGCTGACTAACAAAGCAGCGCCCCTTAGATATTGTATCCGCTTTATCAAACCACACTTTTGCTAGCTCTAACTCACCTTGCTCAAAATATATGGCTCCCTTTAAAAATATAGGTCCATCATCATAGTCATCTAGATGATCTGAGCTAAATAGTTCATCAACTATTTTATGTGAATTTTTATAAAATCCTAACTCATTATACATTTCGCAAATTCCAGAAACAAAGCTGAGAGTTACGTCCCAGTCGAATTTGGGCTCAGGTAACAATCCCCATGTCTTTTCTACTTGCTCTTTCGCCGTAATAAAATCTTTTCTTTCTAATACTTGAAAGGCAAAAATATATAGTTCGTCAATTTTATCTCTTAATTCTACAGGCAAGTTTTTCATTACAACCCTATAATTTTAGGCTTTTTATTTAGTCTTAGCCCAGCATTAAAAACTAATAGTGGGAGCATAATTATTTGAATTAAGCTATCACTTTTGAGCTACTTTAGGTTTCACCCATGTTAAAGCGATATGATTTTAATATTAATAAGTTTAAAGTGTGTGAGGATGTATATATCTCCAGGTAAGGAGACTTAACTAAAGAGTATTTATTCACTTTTACATTTGTATAAATCTCATATCATAAGTAAAAAATACTAAACTTTAATTAGAATTTTTTAGGTTTACTCTTCCATCAATACTACGATAGATTTATTCTGCTCAGCGGCGTCTCTAAACGTAACAAAGTAGCGGTCGCGAACTATTTCATAAGCTTGCGGGTCGAGCTCACCAGCTCTATGCTCAACATCATCTACTAGACCTTTATTTTCACTATTATCTATATCAACCTCAAAATACTTTTTTAGCAAAGGAAATAGGTCTTGCACCATTTCACTTGAAAAAAAGCCAAAAGAACCACTTATGTTAGCATCCGGCCCAATTAATTGATGAGGGAAATAGTTAAATGTGCAAACTGGCAACAACCCTTGGCCACCTACTACGGCATCAAGTAACTCAATAGCAGGAATAAAGCCACGCATGTTTAGCTCTATAGATTGCCATCTAGTAGCTTCATCTTGGGTTATATCTAACAACTCTTGATATTTTTGCTCATCACTTAAATTCAGTGTTGTGGGATAAACATCTTCATCAACAATAAAAAGATTAATTACACTACTCATCATTACCTCTTAAAATTAGTGGTGATAGATTTAATCATTAATTAAATATAACGGTAAATAAAGTGAATCAGTTTTACACTGCCAGCCACGCATATCTTTACCCAATTTAGCCATGCTAAGCGCATTTAATGACATGACTGCATTTCCATCTTCTTTGAAGTCACCGTATTTACACTCATCAGCGTGCCACGCAATGACTTTATCTATGCTTGATTGCCATAAACAATCATCGCCATTGGTAAGGCCTTTAATGGCCTCGATAAGCGGAACAATGCATTGTTGTACATCCTTATCTTTAGTTGATTTAGCCTCAGTAAGCGCATTTTCAATTTCATTTGTCGAAAGTACTTTGCCTGTGCCTATTTTAATTAGTAAGTGATCATATAAAAAAATAGCTTTCTTAGTTACGCTGCTGGTTGTAAAGTCATCTGCATGTTCACGTAATTTACTTATTATTGGCTCATCACCAAACAACAAAGTAACATTAAGCTTATTTTGGATAGTCCATTCGTTGTTATGCCCTTTTAATTCGGGATCAAAACCTGTTAGGTATGCAAATGGTACTGCTTTTTTTAAGTAACACTTAGCTTCTTCATAATTTTCTAAAACGTAGTATGCATAAGCTAGTTCTTGATACTGCCCGGAAAGTATTCTCGCTGCATCTTTTTTATCTTTTCGAGAAGCTAAAGTATCGTTAATATCAGCAAGCCTAACCTCAATAAACATAGGTGCATCTTCAAAAAGTTCTTCAAATTCGAAATCATAATTATTAAGTTTTAACATTCTTATTCCTTGAACGTAAATCTAAAATGCATTTAGCAGTCTATTAAATATAACGGTAAATAGAGTGAATCAGTTTTACATTGCCAGCCATGCATATCTTTACCCAATTTAGCCATGCTAAGCGCATTTAATGACATGACTGCATTTCCATCTTCTTTGAAGTCACCGTATTTACACTCATCAGCGTGCCACGCAATGACTTTATCAATGCTTGATTGCCATAAATAATCATCGCCATTGGTAAGGCCTTTAATCGCTTCAATAAGCGGAACAATACATTGTTGTACATCTTTATCTTTCGTTGATTTAGCCTCAGTAAGCGCATTTTCAATTTCTTCTTCAGGCAGTACTTGACCTGTGCCTATTTTTATTAGTAAGTGATCATATAAAAAAATAGCTTTCTTAGTCACGCTGCTGGTTGTAAAGTCATCTGCATGTTCACGTAATTTGCTTATTATTGAGTCATCACCAAACAACAAAGCGACATTTAACTCACCTTGGATTGTCCACTCATTGTTGTGTCCTTTTAGTTCTGAGTCAAAACCTGTTAAGTATGCAAATGGCGCTGCTTTTTTCAAATAAAGCTTTGCTTCTGTGTAGTTTTCTAATACATAATGAGCATAAGCGAGTTCTTGAAGTTTTCTTGAGAGAATCCTTGTTGCATCCTCCCTTTCTTCAAGAGGAGTCTGCCTGTTGTCCATATCAGCTAATCTAATTTCAATAGTTATAGGTGCTTTTTTAAAAAGCTTTTCAAATTCAAAGTTATAATTATTAAGTTTTAGCATTTTCATTCCTTGAACATAATGATAATAAAGATTATTACTACAACCTAAATGCAAATATTTAATTTAAATAAACAATAAGAGAGTTAATTTTAGAGTAAGAAAAGTTGTGAGCAAAGTTAAAGCACGTTAACTTTGCAATTTGAAACTACTAAGCATAAGCGCTTAAAGTTTTTGCTAGCTATTATCATCACTAATTCGACTTGCTACTGCACTGTTTTGATCTTTATACTTTGCATCTTTACGAATGTTGTATGGGTTTTCACAAGGGCCTGAGAGCATTTCAAAGCTCATAGCACCAATTTTCATCAGTGGGCGAAGCGCCAGTGGTAATTTACCTGAGTTGTAAAACTCTAAAACAATATTACCGCTCCAACCTGGATCTATTCGGTGCGCAGTTACGTGCACCATTAAACCTAAACGTGCAAGTGATGAACGTCCATCTAACCAACCTACTATATCTGCTGGCAACGTTACTTTTTCATGGGTAATAGCTAGTGCGAGTTCACCTGGGTGTAAAAAGAATGCCTCACCTTCATCAAGCACTATTTCTTCACTCATGATTGATTCCATGGCTTTATTTAATTGATCTTTTGGACCACTTAAATCGACGTATGCTGCATTATGCGCATTAAAAGTTCTAAATTTATTACCCAAGCGTAAATCGGCCGTTACACCGGAAATCATCTCGCTCGTTGGTGCAGGCTCAATAACTATGCGGCCATCGCTTAAGTATTCATTAATATGGGTGTCTGAAAGTCTCATTATTTATTAATCTTCTGTAATTACAATTTCAATCGAATTGTGATGCTGTTGATAATAAAGCGTGCTGGCTATTAGTCTCGCTGCTGCGCTGTATGTTTTGCTTATTGCGGCGTCATTATCCTTGGCAATAAGTTTTCCTTGCTCAGAATACTCGCGTATATCTATGGCAAGAGGAATATGACTAAGCACCGGTACGCCATGCTTGTGCGCCAGTTTTTGCGCGCCGTCTTTACCAAATACGTGATTTGCCTCACCGCAGTGGCTGCAAATGTAATGACTCATGTTTTCTATTAAACCCAGCACTGGCACGTTTACTTTATTAAACATAGCAATGCCTTTTTGCGCATCAGCAAGCGCTAAATCTTGCGGCGTAGTGACAATAACAGTGCCGCTCGCGGGAACTTTTTGGCTCATAGTAAGTTGAATATCACCGGTGCCCGGTGGCATATCCACAATTAAGTAATCAAGCTCGCCCCAATCAGTCTCGTTAAGCAATTGGCTAAGTGCGCCTGACGCCATTGGTCCTCGCCATACGGTGGCGTCATCGCTTGGCACTAAAAAACCGATTGATTGCGCTTTAATACCGTTTGCATCAAAAGGCTGTAATTGTTTGTTATCTTTCGTGACCGGCTCTGCGCCCACTAACCCTAAAAGCATGGGAATAGATGGGCCATAAATATCAGCATCTAAAATACCGACCTTTGCGCCTTCATTTTTTAATGCGCCCGCCAAATTCACAGCAGTAGTCGACTTACCTACTCCGCCTTTTCCTGAGGCAATAAGCACAATATGCTTAATCGCTTTAAACTTAGCCGCCTCTTTAATGATAACCTTGGCGCTAATTGTTACAGGCACATTTAAGCTTTCACTTATGTGTTGCTCAACTAAAGGCATTTCTGATTGCCCAGCAAATGGCAGGATTAATTTAATGTGTAGTGATTTATCGTCATTTTGAGTGATAGTATTAATAAAGCTTTCATCAATACCCACGGCAAAAGCCGCACTACGATATGCCGCTAAGGCAGTAATAATCGGTTGTTTTTGCACCGATTTAGAAGAGAATAGTTTCGACAGTCCAAACATAGCAATTAAATAGCGTTTCTTTGATGAAAAGTGCCTCGGAATTATGTAACATTCAGGGCATTAACACCAGTCAATTAATAAAAATCCATAAGCTGTGCACACTCTAAGCAGATAGCTTGTGGATAAATTAATGATAATTGCCGTTTGTATAATAAAAACGGTGTTTTATCCTCAATTCGGAATGATTATGACGCAGCGAAAGATCCTGATTACCAGCGCATTACCTTATGCAAATGGCCCTACTCACTTAGGTCATTTATTGGAATATATTCAAACTGATATTTGGTCACGTTTTCAAAAACTACAGGGCCACGAAGCTTATTATGTTTGCGCAGACGATGCCCACGGCACGCCAATTATGCTTAATGCCCAAAAGCAAGGGATCACGCCTGAAGAAATGGTAAAACAAGTGAGCATAGAGCGCCAACGCGACTTTGCTGATTTTAATATCAAATTTGATAACTACCACAGCACGCACAGCCAAGAAAACAAAGAATTAAGCGAACTTATTTATAACCGCCTAAACGATGCTGGTCATATTAAAAAGCACACTATTTCGCAATTATTCGATCCTGAAAAAGGTATTTTCTTACCAGACCGCTTTGTAACAGGTACTTGCCCAACGTGTAAGTCTGAAAACCAAAACGGCGACAGCTGTGATTCATGTGGTGCCACATACAGCCCAACAGAACTCATCAATCCACGCTCTGTTATGTCGGGTGCTGAGCCTGTACTTAAAGATTCTGAGCATTACTTTTTTGACCTGCCAGCGTTTGAAGGCATGCTAAAGGAGTGGTTACACTCGGGCACTATTCAACAAGAAATGGCTAACAAGCTAGACGAATGGTTTACCGATGGCCTACAACAGTGGGATATTAGCCGCGATGCACCTTACTTTGGTTTTGAAATTCCAAATGCACCAGGCAAATACTTCTACGTTTGGTTAGATGCCCCTATTGGTTACATGGCAAGCTTTAAAAACCTATGTGACAAAAAAGGCATCAACTTTGATGAATTTTGGGCCGAAGGTTCAGACGCTGAGCTTTATCACTTTATTGGTAAAGACATTATTTACTTCCACAGCTTATTTTGGCCAGCAATGCTAGAAGGCGCTAATTTTAGAAAGCCAACTAACGTATTCGCTCATGGTTTTGTCACTGTAAATGGCGAAAAAATGTCTAAATCGAAGGGTACGTTTATCAAAGCGCGTACTTATTTAGATAACTTAAACCCAGAGTACTTACGTTACTACTACGCCGCAAAATTAAGCAGCGGTATTGTTGATCTTGATTTAAATCTAGAAGACTTTGCACAACGTGTAAATTCAGACCTAGTAGGTAAAGTAGTCAACATAGCGAGCCGTTGTGCTGGCTTTATTACGAAAAAGTTTGATGGCAAATTAAGCAGTACTATTATGCTGCCAGCGCTGTTAGCAGAATTTCAAGCTGCTGCACCTAGCATTACATCACACTACGAGAACCGCGATTACAGCCGCGCAATTCGCGAAATAATGGCGCTTGCCGACAAAGCAAACCAATTTATTGATGGCGCAGCACCTTGGGTATTAATTAAAGACGACACTAAGCAACAAGAAGCACACGAAGTGTGTTCTCTTGGTCTTAACTTGTTCCGCGTTTTAATTACTTACTTAAAACCCGTGTTACCAGAAATGGCTGATAACGTACAAGCGTTTTTAAATGACGACCTTGCATGGGACGGCGTTCAAAATGCGCTAGTAAGCCACCCTATCAATAAATTTAAGCCGTTAATGCAACGTGTTGAAATGGATAAAGTGAACAAGATGGTTGAAGAATCTAAAGAAAGCTTAGCGCCAAAAGTAACGATTGACCCTAACAGCCCACTTGCAAAAGAGCCGATTAGCGACGAAATAGAATTTGATGACTTTGCAAAAGTAGATTTACGCGTAGCTAAAATTGCTAAAGCAGAGCACGTAGAAGGCGCAGATAAACTACTTAAGCTAACACTTGATTTAGGCGGCGAAACTCGCCAAGTGTTTGCAGGTATTAAATCAGCTTACGCACCAGAAGATATCGAAGGCAAACTAACCGTTATGGTTGCTAACCTTAAGCCTCGTAAAATGCGCTTTGGTATGTCTGAAGGCATGGTATTAGCAGCAGGTCCTGGCGGAAAAGAAATTTACATTCTTAATCCAGACGACGGTTCAGAGCCTGGTATGCGTGTAATGTAATTATAGTTTAATAAGCCGTTGTAACTTCAGCGGCTTATTGAGTTTCATCACCGCACATATCAAAGTTCGCATAATCATGAATTTGATAATCCTCAATCTATAAAAACCATCCGATCTAAATCAGTTACCTAAATCCGACAATTATAATCAACCCTAAAGTTTAAATCACAATAAAAATACCATCCTTTCAGGCTAGTGTTTTATTATTGCTATTAAAACATACTTGTTTGCTAGTTATGTATAGGTATTCTCTATGGCAGAAGAAAAAAACAACGTGGTAGAAAAAGAAAATTTACCCGATAAAAATAATAAATTTTTTCTAGATCTTTTACCAGGTAAGTTAATTGATATTCAGTTAAATAATCCTATCCAAATGCGCTTTAAACTCCCGCTTATAGGCTATGATATTGGAAAATATTTAGTATTAAAATACCCATCGCAAGCTGGAAAACATAGCTACACTGATGTTTTAAAAGAAGGCAACGGCGCCATTGTTAGGTATGTTGTTGAAGATGAACGAGGAGAATGCATTGCATTTTCTACTACGATTCTTGCAATTTCCTTTCGCCCAGAAAGGTTGATTTTTCTCGACTATCCAAAAAAGATAGAAAGTAGACAATTAAGAGAAACTAGTCGATTAAAAACACACATTCCGGCAAAAATAAGCCTACATGAAGAATATGAGCCTGACAGCAAAGGGTTATTACATGGCTTAATTATTGATATTTCGCCGACTGGGTGTCGATTTACGATTCACGTTAGTTCTGGCTTTTTAGCACTAAAGAGGCGACAGGTTTTTATGCACATCATTTCGCCAATAGATAGTAAACCTGTTGTTATTAGCTCCTACATTAGAAATAACCAAATGAAAGACAGTAATTTACACGTAGGTATAGAATTTGACGCCCAAGAACACGCGAAACTACAAGAATTACTTGAAGCTTTTTCTATTAGTGGTGATTGAATACACTTCAATCATCCTCATTACCGGACCAATTGAACTTTATATTAAACATAGCAATAAAGTGATTAGCTTAAATTAACTGTTCAGATAAACCCCCTTTCTAGCCCTTTTTTATTCGAATTTAAAGGAATTACTAGAGCAGTTAACGTACTTAACTGCGCTTATTTTGTGCATTCATTACCATGACTTTAGGAAGGTGAATAACAATTGATTGAGAGATTATATAAAACACCCAATTAATATATCTTATCTGCGGATAAAATCCTTCTCCGCCATTACCATAAATCCAAAAAAGACCTATTAGGGCATCTGCTAATGCGGCAAAAATTAAACCTAAACTCAATATCCACACACTCAGCGGCGCTTTCAAAGCTCCATATGACTTAACTAACAAAACACTAGCTAGACCCACAGCCGTTATTATAAAGCTATAAGCCCACGTTAATATTAATGTGTAGCTCGCAGCTTTAGGGATATACATAGAGTAAAAAGAGGCCAGAGATACACATAAAGCTATTAAAAAATAAAGACCTAAAATACGAGTGTTATTGCACACTTTTGACTTAATCACAAAAAAACAAGCTAGTAGCAATAGTGTATAACCAGGTGCAAAAAATAAAACTGAGTCAACTAAATAATCATGTTTAATCACATTGCCATGAATATAATATTGCTCTAGTAAATTAAAATTAACGACGTCACCGCATATACATAACAATAATGATCCCGTACAAAGCAACGCAACCCTTTTCACACGCTTACTCTCATTATTTTTATACACACAACGAGTGATACTGATACTGTTAAATAGCAAAAGAGCGAGTGAAGTAACCTCAAAAGTTAATAGTGTATGTTGCTCAGGTGCCCATAATAAACCGGCACTCGCTACAATTAATGCAATAACTGACGCTAAAGCTGATAACTTAATATGTTTATTCATAATATATGACCTGAACTCTGGATAATAAATCTATCTCAGCAGCTATTTTCAATACTAACTGTGTTGAATTTACTTACATGTAGCGCGCTATTGACACATGAAATTGCCTTGTTCTCACTGACAATTCTTAGCCCGAGTAAACCTCTTAACCAGAGTTCACGTTAAATAGTTTTTAGTTAACTCAAAAATTAGGCGTTAATTTAATACTTTTAAAATACGATCTTTTCTTGGTAAATAGTAGTCATCATAATCAAGCGATACAATCACTCGATTAGCTTTACCTAGGAGCTCTTGGCGAGGTATTAGACCAATTACGCGTGAGTCTGCACTATTATCTCGATTATCACCCATTGCAAGGTAGTAACCGTCAGGGATAATTACTTCTGCAAAGCCCGATAAACGCGAAGGACTATGAGCAACACGTATAGAATGTTTATGACCATTTAAATCTTCAATTTTATCAAACGAGTCTGTATTACTTTGCTGATATGCATAAGTAAGCTTTTTGCCATTAATAATAAGTTCATTATTTTCAAGTGCTACGCTGTCTCCTGGAACGCCAATAACACGCTTAATTAAGCGGTTATCTGCAGCTTGTGAATCAAATACAATAATATCACCTGTTTTCGGATCGTTTAATTTTAATAATGATATGTGCGTAAACGGAATACGTAAATCGTAGGCCATTTTGTCGGTAAGGATCCGATCACCTTCTTGAATCGTTGGTTGCATCGATCCTGTAGGTACTTCGTACCAATCTGCAACCGCACTTCTAAAAACACTCATTAATGCAATGAATATGATGAGAGAACGGTTATTTTTCCAAAACTTAAAAAGTGACTTCATGCTTTGTCCTTGCTGTTGGTTGATATTATATGACTTTGTTAAGTAGCAGTCGTTCAATGAGGAGTGTAACAAAATATGTTTAATTTAGAGAAAAGCAAATAGATAGGAAAAAACCAAGGCGAATTTACTTACTATCGACCTTGGCTAAACGTTTACTCGTTACTGATTTAGTTTTTCTTTTGCTTCTTTTACCTTTTCAAAATCTAAACCTAGTTCGTCGGTTGCTTCTTTAATTAAGTGTGGCTGTGTCATTACGACTGCCATTAGTTGCTGTAGTTTTTCTGGTGGAATACCAAGCTCTTGAACAAGTGCCATTGCCATCATTGGGTTTTGAGTAAACGCTTCAAACAATGCTTTTACTTTTTCGTCGCTTACATTGTGCTCTTTAAGTATTGCTAGTATTGGATTCATTATTAAACCTTAAGTGTTTTTTATAGGACTTAGTATATGGGCTAAACCCTAAAATTAAAGAGTTACTCTACAAGTAAAACCACTTTACCCGCATTTTCGTTACGCTCTAAAATAGCATGAGCTTCGTTTGCATCGCCCCAAGGTAGAGTTTTATATACGTTAAAGTCATATTTTTTATCGGCTAGCTCGCTGTAAAAACGCGCTACAAAATCATCACGTAAATTACGTTTAAACTCAATGCTACGATTACGAAGTGTTGAGGCATGGAACGAAATACGCTTTTGTAAAAGCGTTGCAAAATCGACTTCTGCAAAGCGTCCATCTAAAAATGCCAACATTACAATTTGACAATCCATCGCTGCAATAGTGGCGTTTTTATTTAAGTAACTCCCCGAAACAGGATCTACAATTGCATTTGCTGTGAGATTATTTGCTTGCATATATTCTACAAAGTCAGTGGTTTTGTAGTTAATTGCATGATCGGCACCGAGCTCTTTTGCGTGTTGGCATTTATCATCCGTACCAGCGGTAATGACCACGGTAGCTCCAGCGCTTTTAGCCATTTGAATTGCTGCACCGCCCACACCACTCGCACCTGCATGAATAAGCGCTGTTTGCCCTTTTTGCAATTTACCAAGCTCAAATAACGCCCCAAATGCGGTCAAATATACTTCACTTATTGCAGCGCCCTCAGCCATTGTTACATCATCTGGCAATTCCATCAGTTGCTTTGCATCAACGGCTACATATTCACTGTAAGCACCACCAGCACATAACGTAAATATACGCTTATTTAGCCAAGTTTTTTCTACCTCTTTGCCAAGCTCGATAATTGTACCGGCACACTCAAGTCCTAAAATTAGACTGTCTCCTGCTGGTGCTGGGTATTTACCTTGTCGCTGCATACAGTCTGCACGGTTAACACCAATCGCTGCCACTTTAACTAGCACTTCGTGGCTTTTTAAAACCGGCTTGTTGGTTTGTGCAAATGCAAGATTGCTATCTTCATGAGAAATATATTTCATTGTTGCTCCACATGTAAAAACTGTAATAGCTTATAGATGGGGATGAACACAGATCCAAACAACCTCAAAAGCGCCAGCTTTGTTTATAAGGATAAACATCAGGTAAATAGCCTTGGTGTATTTGTTGCTGACAGCTTTGCCAAAACCCAGCTGAAAACAGATTATTATGATGGCTATTAAAGTACTTAAATGCGCTGTCGTTTGCACTAAAAAACACCTTGAACTGACTCGGGAAAATATCGTTTTCGTCTATATCAAAATACGAACTAGTGCTTAGCTCTTCAAGGCTATTTTGTGTTTGCGGTACTTCTCTAAAGTTACACTCAGTCAGTGGGCAAATCTCGTCAAAATCATAAAATACAATCCGGCCCCAACGTGTTACACCAAAATTTTTCATTAACATATCGCCTGGGAATATATTAGCGCCGGCTAACTCTTTAATTGCTTTACCGTAATCAATCATTACCTGCTCTAGAGCTTTGTTATCACAGTGATTAACGTATAAATTAAGCGGGGTCATTTTACGTTCAACATACACGTGTTTTAAAATAAGTGCCTTGCCCGATATAATCATGCTGGTGCCAATTTGGCTTCTCATCTGCTCAAGCAGTTCATCGCTAAAACGGCTTAAATCAAACGCTAAATACCTAAATTCGTGCGTGTCTACCAAGCGCCCAACGCGGTCAGCTTGCTTTACAAAGTTATATTTTTCTTTTACTTGCGCCTTGGTAGCTGTTTTTGGTGCGCTAAATTTATCTTTAATGACTTTGTAAACATAGTCTGAGCCTGCAATTGTAAAAACCAGCATCACCATACCTGGCGTACCAGGTGCTGTTGTGTATTTAAGGTTTACTGGGCTGTTTTTAGTCGTATCAACTTTATAACGATAAAATTCCGTTTTAGCGTGTTTAATAAAACCGATAGCGTTAAATAACTCAAAGCGTTGTTTGTGCGGCATTAATACACTTAAGTAATCTACGTAGCGGGCGGGCTGGTCGGTATCAACCATAAAATAGGCGCGTGCAAAGCCAAATAATAGACTTAATTGATCGGCGCCCATCATTACAGCATCTATTTTTAATCCGTTATCGGTATTCAAAATAGCGATGGCAAAAGGCATATTATCGCCATTTTTAGCTATGCAACGCCCAATTAAATAACAGGCTTTATTTCTGAAAAATAATGAATTAGCGTATTCAATATAGCCATCATTTAAATTTATAAGTTCGTACACCTGTTTGCATTGCTGCTGCGCGCCTTGCATTAACGTACTGTGTAATGTGGCTACATCACGCTCTAAATGATTAAACGGCACTCTAAATACTTGATTAGTAATAAGCGTTTTAACGGCGCTATTGAACCCTTTTTGTAGTGATACTCTACTCACTAAGCTTTCATAAGAGCGTGGCTCACTACGATACTTTGCTTTTAATACAAACAAATGCACAGTACGAATTTTTTTATCATCCCAAATTGCACCAAATGTTGAATTAAAAAAGGTATGCGCTATTGGTTTATTTTCGTGATTTTCTACCATATCGCCATAAATATTTTTAGCTAACTGCCACGTTTGCGGGCAAGTAAGCTCAGCATAAGCGATAACTCTCACGGCTTCACTTACGTTTTTTACTTCGCGCTCGTAAACCTGTAAACGCTCACGCATAGCACTTTGCACACTGTGATACTTTCGTTGTTCAAAACGGCTTTGCGCACCCAGTGTAATATTTAAAAATTGCGAAAACATCGCCTCAAATCCAGCAAAAACAGATCGTGCAAGCTTGCTGGCAATAACGTTTTGCAGCGTATTATTAGATTGATTTGTTAGCCTATTTTGCATAAATACAGCACTTATATTGATGCCAGTTATGGCGGTTATTTCTTATTAATTGTTTACACCTTAGCAAGCAGGCTTTAATTTAGATAATTAATAAACCATATAAATAGAATTTATTGGGCGTATTGACCTTTCGAGGTTAATTTTGCAGCCGCGTATTTGGTTTTTAAGCAAGGCAAAGTACATGTAGTGTGGTGACTCCCCATAAATGAACTTTAACGCTGCATAAAGGCCAAACACACACTGCCCATAGGGTTCTTTCTAGGGACGATTAACTCTTTGTTGCTCGATTTTTACTTAGCCCACTAGGTT